>NZ_MRZU01000003.1:305000-317500 GCF_002153915.1 Methanonatronarchaeum thermophilum | reverse complement strand
GCTACAGGACTCTCCCTAGAGGAACTTAAAAACCGTAAATGCTACCAAGCATGGGGTATAAACCAAATTTGCAATAACTGTCCCGTGGATAAAGCGATAGAAACCGGAGAACCAGCAGAAGCCGAACTAAACTCAGAAAACCAAGAACACTGGCCTAAAGACTCTAGACATTGGCTAATTAAAGCGAATCCGGTCAAAAACGACAATGGAGATGTAATCGGAGCTGTTGAAGTAGCAGCAGAAATAACAGAGCCCAAAAAAATGGAAAATGAGATAAAACAACGCAAAAATCAATTGAATACAATTTTAAACAATACGCGCGACGTAATATGGTCTTTAAACTGGCCAGAGTTAGATTTAAACTACGTCACTCCTTCAGCTGAAAAAATATATGGTTATTCTCCTGAAGAAATTGAACAAAATCCTGAAATATGGCAGGAAATAACTCATCCTGAAGATAGGCACTTGAATCAAAAAGCCTTTGAAGAGGTTATAAAAAAAGGAGAGGCGGAAAGAACCACACGAATAATCACCAAAAACGGTGATGTTAGATGGGTGAACGATAAATCCAAAATGATATATGACAAAAATGACGAACCAATAAGGATTGATGGAATAGCAAGAGATATCACCCACCGAAAAAAAGTGGAAGAGAGGGAAAAATTCCTCCACAGCCTACTACGACACGATGTCCAAAACAAATGCCAAGTCGTCCAAGGATACCTACAACTATCTAAAAACTATGAAATCCCCGAAGAACTCAAAGAATATCTATCAAAAGCTGAAAAAGCAACAAGAGACAGTGTAGAACTGATCGAGAAAGTAAGAACACTAGGACAAATAACCGAAAAAGAAGAACAAAAACAAAAAGACATAGACACAACCATCGAAAGTGTAGTCACAGAACACAAAGACCAAGCCAAAAACAAAAACATCGAGATACAACACGAAAATATAGATAGTAAGGTTATGGGGGGGCCGCTCCTACAGGAACTATTCTCTAACCTGGTTGAGAACTCGATAATCCATTCCCAGGGAAACAAAATCAAGATCTCAGGAAAACAAACAAAAAAAGAATGTATCATCACTATAGAAGACGACGGCAAAGGAATACCAGACAAAAACAAAAACAAAGTCTTCGAGAAAGGATACCAGAAAGGAGAATCCGGAGGAACAGGACTCGGACTATACCTAGCCAAAAAAATAACAGAAAACTACAACGGAACCATAGAAATCAAAGACTCAGAACTGGGCGGATCAAAATTCCAAATAAAACTAAAAAAACTCTAATAACCTCTATTCATCTTCATTCTCATCATAAAAACATAAAACAACCAATATACCAATAATCTAAAAGATAGATAGAATCAACAAACAAATCGTATTATGTAAAAACAAAACTCCAAAAGTCATATCAGTTAGAATACTTACCCTAACCAATAGAAGAAATAGAGAAACACCTAAACCACACAATCAAAATACCAAAACTATAAAAAAACACCAAACCTGAAGAATTCAAAATCAACACTCAAAATCCGTTGAATTATAATCACCACCTGAACTTGTGACAAGAGAACAACTAATTAATTCACCTCCATCCTCATCAAACAAAGAAACATCAATCTCAACCTCATCAATAAACACAGAAGATACTGAAACCTCAAGATCATCACTATACTCATCACTATACTCACCAATATCGTAATCACTATCACCAAAAAATAAACCTGGTGTTTCTGCCCCTAAAACTACTTCATCAACCAATCCATAATCATTAACATCATACTCAGTTAGAGTGACAGTATAACTTGTAAATAGAAAACCTGACTGTTTATCAACATCTATAACCAATTTTTTAAAATCTACGTCTTCTTCAAGTTCTTCTAATACCTCAGTCTCGCTTGAAGCAAGCAATACATCTCTATCAGAAGATTCATACAAGGAAGCGTTAATCACATCACCCTCATCAAGCCCATCAATATAATCTGAATCAACTTCAATTTCATGGAGATCTGGATCTTCTAAATCATCTGTATATTCTTTGTCTTTATCTTGGTTTTCTACAACTAGATATGGCTCTGCATCTTCAAAGTCTAATTCTATTGTTAAATTTTTATCATCTTCACGTAAAGTCTCTATTTCTATTGATGCATCTATTTCTATCTCTTCGATTCCAATGACTTCTGTTTCTAAAACTGATACAGATTCACCAGTTTCTCTGTCTACAAACATTATTTCAATTTCTGTTTCTCCAACCAAACCCAAATTTTCCTGAATAAACGATTTATTTATCTCTATTCTTTCTCCAACGGATAATCTATCCCCACTGAAATTCACAAATTGACCCGAATCTCCAAGATTTTCAATTCTGAACTGATTAGTAGGTTCAGATAAATCTGTAACTACTAAACTAGTTTCATCAACAAAAAGGGAATCCCCGAACTCATGTAGTATAATAATTTCACTATCTTCTTCAGCAACTTCATCAACAGATAGAGAGGTTTGAGGTGGGTAATCAGGTGATCCAATACTGCCAAAAACAAAAGCAGAAACAATACCAAAAAAAACTACAACAACAGCTAACATTAAAATAACACCTACAACATGGCTAACCCCTTCTTCATCCAAACTACCAAAACAACCTCTCAACAAACAAAACACCAATAAATAAAAGCTATTTGTAAATTAACATACAAAAACATATAAAACTAACATCAAACACTCAATATCCAACAAAACAAAAAACCAAATAAAACTATAAAAACTAAGAAAAACACTTAAACAAAAATATTTGAGCTTCAGAAAACTACAAAAAAATTAATTTAAAAAAACAAGTGGTCCAAGCTATAGAAATACTATATAGGTATATGTGTTTCCCTTTAGCTGTCCTAACTTTTTTTATCCATTCTTATTTTTTTATTGATCTGGGTTAGTTAGTTGTATTCTAATCCCGTTTTTAAAAAAATTTTAACTGTCAAGTATTTTAATATTTAGTGTTAATTAGTCTTTATTAAATTTTTGTAGGTTTTTCGTTTCTATATGACGGTTAAGTTGTTTTTATAGGTTGTTTTGGTTTTTTTAAATTTTTTAGTGGTTTGTTTTTTCTTCCGTTGTTGATTAATCTTTCAAGTTAAGGTATTTGTTTCACAGCTGTGGAAATAAAACCACAGCTGTGGAAATAAAACTCCGATTTCTTTGCTTAAACTCTCTTGATTCATGTTTCATTGTTTCTTTATTTTAGATTTCCTTGGGTTCTTGTTTTTGGAAAACCATTTAGAGCTATTCCTTTGTTTCCAAGTTTTTAAGTTTCTTGTTTTTCTTCCGTTTCTTTTTGTTTGTTTTCTTTGGCTGCTATTTTATCTAGTTTTAGCATTTCTTTTGGGTCTAGCCAGATTCTGAATTTATCGTTGTCTTCGTTTTTTATAATTCCTTTGTACATTCTTGTATTGGCTGCTATTTTTGATTCAAACCGTTCTTTTTTTATTGTGTTGACTTTTTCTACGTTTGTTACCAGCCAGGCCATTCTCCCTTTATCTTCTATGAGATCGGGTTTAAGCATTATTATTAGGTTTTTTGTGACTCCGTTTTCTTTGATTATATCTTTTTCTCCTTTTTCTTCGATTCCTAGTATTTTTTTAGGGTTTATTACCGTTGTTGTTTGTCCTCTTAGGTCTATTACTCCTTCTATGTGTTCTGATGTTTTTGGTAGTGGGGTTATCTTACCTCCCTCTACTATCTCGGTTACATCGAAGATGTCGACGCAATAGTCTTGGTTTCCTAAACTGAATTCTAGGACTTGTACTGTTTCGTATTTTTTTTGGTTGGTTTGGGAAGACATTTTTACACTAATCGTTTTACAGTTTCGTTTATTTCTTCAACTTTTGATGCTGATTCTTCGTTGGAAGCAGCGACAGATTCTATTTCTTCTGCAACTTTCTTTGATTCTTCAACTAGCTGGTCTGTTAGACTGGCTATTTCTTCTGTTGATGCTGCTTGGTCTTCTGTTGCTTTTGAAACTTCATTTATTCCTTGTGATGTTTCTCTGACTGATTCTGTTATATCATCCAATATGTTCATTGCTTCTTCAACTTGATCTATTCCTTGTTCTACTTGTGTAGTTGTTTCTTCTAGGCTTTCTACTGTTTGTGTAGTGTCTTTTTTGATTTCTTTGACCATTTTTTCTATTTCGTTTGCGTGGTCTTGTGATTCTCCTGCTAGTGATTTAACTTCATCTGCAACTACTGCGAATCCTTCACCTGCTTCTCCTGCTCTTGCGGCTTCTATACTAGCATTTAAAGCTAGTATGTTTGTTTGGTTTGCTATGTTGTTGATTATTTCAACTATATTGTCGATTTCGTTTATTCTGTCTTGGAGTATATTTATGTCTTTGACAACTTCCGTTGTAGAGTCATCTATTGAGTTCATTTTATCTATAGCTTCATCTGCGGATTCTTGACCTTTATTAGATAGTTTTTCTGCTTCATCACTTGTACTGGCAACCTGATCAGCGGTTGAGGCGATTTCTTCTACTGTAGCTGACATATCTGAGACTTCACCACTCACTTCCTGCATAGATTCAGCCGAGCTTTGTGCATGATTACTTATTTCCTGAGCGTTTTCAGCAATACCTGAAGTTGCCTCTTGAACTTCACCAACACTAAGCTCAACTTCTTCAGCAACCTCTTTTTGCCTTTTAAGTTCATCCTCTATTTCTTCTCTTTTCTCCCATTGATTGACATGACTGTGTATAAAAGTTATAATAGTTTCTATCAAGTCTTTTTCTTCATATAGCCAAGGACCAATATCTTCTTGCGGCTTATCTTCGGTATAAATCATCTCTATTGATACATTTGTTCCATTATCCGTTTCAAGCTCGGTTCTAAGTGGATTAGATGTCTCCATGTAATTTGGAGATTTAAATTCATCATCACCAACAATTATTTTAGCTTCAGCCACATCTGGATATTGAAACCACTCAGATAATTCATTAGAATATACATCTGCGAGCTCCCCAACCTCTTTATCTAACACACCGAACAATTCATTAGCTCGAGTTATAGCTTCTAATTCTTTAGTCCTCTCTTCCAAAAGGAATTTCGCTTCTTCCTCAGTAAGTGAACTTAGCCCGCTATCTACACTTGAGTCCAACTCAGCCTTACTTTCGTGTGTTTTACTCATAGTAAAAAAAACTTTATTTAATTTCTGTTATAAATAGGTAGTTAATAATTATCATTTTTAATAAAACATATTACAAATAGGTAGTTAATAATTACAATTTTAAATAAAATTAAAAACTATATAATACATAATAAAACCATGGGAGATATTTTTTGGTTTCTGAAAACCTGAAGATTAGAGAGATGGAAGATGGTGAAAAATCAAGAGTTTTAAGAATAGCGAGAAAAACAATCCCGTTTTTCTACTATCTATTTACAAAGTACAACCTTTATTCTTCAGACCCTATTATTATAGTAGCTCTAAAGAAAGATGAGATCGTTGGAGCAAGTATTTTCGACACTATAGAACAAGGAAACCGTAAGATAGGTCAAATCGATTATATATTCGTGGATCCCTCCATTCAAGGTGAAGGAGTAGGTAGTAGGTTATTTGAGAAAACAGAAGAATTTTTCATTTCATTGGAAGTTGATGAGATTTTTTCAGATGTAGAAGGATACAACTCCCCATCTTGGAAGATACATGAACAAAAAGGCTATTCTAGACTCCGGCTGTCTGAACAAATCAAGTTATGGGGATATAGAACTCCTTTGATCTGGTTTTTAACTTTTTATTTTTTAGCGCTAGGGCACAATCTATTATGGAAGGGGTTGAATGTAGAAAAACCAGAGAGAAATACAAACTTTCTTGAACCGATAAGTATTGTGTTAATAATAGCCTTGATAGGAACATTAGGGATTAACGGGTTTTTAAATTTTTCAATATGGGTTTTAGCCATTCTCGTATTAAATATATTAGTTTACGAAGGTATTAGTTGGGTAACTGGCAAAAACCTTGGTTATAAACCAGAATTCAGGTCTTGGGAAAATGGAATAACACTTAGCTTGATAATCGGATTTTTCGGAGGATTTGCTCCTGTTTACGGATCCACATATCTTTCAGAAAAAGGATTCAACCACCATAAAAACCCTGAAGTTATGGGTAAAATGACAGCAATGTCCATTCTCGCTGGACTATCACTAACTACTGGCTTTATGATAGCAAGTCAACTAACAAACATACAAATTTTAGAAACAGCAACAATCATTAGCTTAATTTTCTATATATTTCAATCCATACTGATATTCGCCCCATTCGGAGTATTAAAAGGAAGACAACTATATCGATGGAGCCCAAAAATCTGGTTTATTTTCATGGCTGCAGGAATAGCCCTAACCACAATTTTGATTATTCAATAAACAGCAACCTAAACAATACACATCTAATATAAAAATCCATTATAGGTTTATTAGGTATCCTAGAAGGAGTAATCACAAAAAAATTAGCTATCAAAAAACCGGAATAAACAATCAAACATAAAATAAACATACAAAAACAAATAAAAACAAATAATCCTTAAAGAAATAGCCTATAAAACTAAAGCCACTCGGTAGATTGACAGTCAACGTAATAACATCTCTTTCTGAACTACACCTACTCCCTGAAGGAACCATAAAAACAAATAAAAATCACTTAAAACTAATATCTACGTAATTATACCCACTATAGGACTATTATTAATCCAATGAAAACATAAACTTAAAAATAACTTGGATAAAAACATTTTATACTCAATTTTGAGAGTTTAAAGATTTTAATTATAAAATCAGGAATATTGTATTTATTGAGATTTAGATTTAAAAGTGATATACCGAAGTTGTTTCTAAGATTTCTTTTAGTAATTTTTTAAGTAATTTATTTTTGTTTTTTTATTTGATTGGTATAAAATGGTATTTTAATATACTGGTGGTTGTGAAAAGCTTTGATTGGCTTTCTCTATTTTTTTTGGGTTGGAGATAAAGAGAATTTATTAAAATATAATATAACTGGAAGAATAATTAGAGTAAAAACTATCGAGGAATGTTGAATCAATAATGTTTGAGTATCTAGCAATTATCACAGTAATAGGATTGTTGAGCGGTGTATTAGGTACTGGTTCTGGTGGTTTATTTGTCGTGTTGTTTAAGCGAATTAAAGAAAGTAGTTTAAGTGTATTGTTAGGTTTTTCTGCTGGTGTGATGGTTGCTATAACATTTGTTGAGTTAATCCCTGAATCGATTGAGGAAGGATCATTATTTACAGGTTTGGTTGGCCTTGTTTTAGGTATAGTGGTATTAGGTTTCTTGGATTTTAATTTTCCTCATAAACATTTTTCTTTTGATTTAAATGGTAGTGCAGAAAAAGCCAAACAGTTGAAAACTGGATTACTTCTCAGCGTAGGTATTGCTATGCATAATCTGCCTGAAGGAGTAGCTATCGGTACTGCATTACTTGTAAATTTTGAGGTTGGTGTTACTCTAGCAGTTTTAATGGCTATTCATAATTTTCCTGAAGGGATGGCGGCTGCAACTGCTATGGGTGTTGGTGAAATAAAGAACTCTAGGATATTACTTGTAACCGCTTTAGCAGGTGTTCCAATGGGAATTGGAGCCTTTATAGGAGGTGCTTTAGGAGGCGTATCAGAGATAGCACTATCAATTAGTCTAGGATTTGCTGGAGGAGCGATGTTATACATAGTATTTGATGAACTTATACCAGATTCACATCGAAGGGCAACAGGACACACCGCAATAATAGGAATCTTGTCAGGAATAGTAATCGGAATTACATTTATAGAACTACTCCATTAAAATTAAGAAAACTATCGTAAGTTGTGATTTTTAATAACTTGTTTTTTTATTTCTTGGTTAGTACAGATTTTTTTTATTGTGTTTTGAATTTGTTTTTCTTTTTTGTTGGGGGTTGTAGGGCGTATTTTCGATAAAATAAAAGTTTATTTAGAATAATTTATAGGCTATGTCTGTTTTGATTGTTGGAGGGGGTTTACAGGGCTTTGAACTTTGTTACCTCGCAAATAAATCTAATAGGAATTCAATGATTGTTGATCGGAAGGCCAATCCAATAGCTCGATCAATTTCGGATGGATTTTTTCAAATTGATATAACTGATCAATTCACAAAGTTCAGGGAATTTGCAAGGGATTTTGAGTATATTGTACCGGCTACAGAGAATCAAGAAACATTAAAACTGTTGCAAAAAAAAGATAGTGAACTTAAACCAGAGATACTATTCGACTTTAACTCTTTCTTCATGATGTCCAATAAAAAACAGATGTACAATGAGTTGGAACCTTTTGTAGATATTCCTCCAAAGCAAACTGAATCGGAGCCTCCTTGGATATGTAAGCCAACATATGGTAGTGGTAGTCAAGGTGTAAGGAAAGTAAATAAGAAACAGCAGGTTGAAACCATTGGAACTGACTACCTTGTTCAAAAATATATTGAGGGAAAACATTACTCTACAGAAGCAATATCTCGAGATGGAGAGACATTTGAATACGTAACAACCGTCCTAGAGTTTGATGAGAGTTACGGGTGTTGTAGAATTATTTGCACTCCAAAGATCTCCACCGAGATATTAAAAGAACAAAGTGAAATAATCAAAAAGATAACTAATAACCTAAATATAAACTATTTATTTGATATACAGACAGTTAGAAACAATAAAACATATCTAATAGAGGTAAACACAAGATTTCCAAGCCAAACACCGATAGCTGTATATTGGGCGACCGGTATCAACCTACTAGAAGAGATGATAAAACCAGATAAAGGCTTTGAAACCTACTCAAAGAAAATTGAGGTAGATCCAGTGGTTTTTGAGCACTTTAAAATCGATGATGAGGTTACAAATATTGGGGAGATACAACTCATAAATTCTCAGAACTATAGAAAATACAGTTTCGACCATTGTGAAGAATTATATCTCGGTGAACTGCCTGACGGTTCAACTGTTGGAACGGTGATATTTAAATCAAAATCTATGGAAGAACTGGAGCAAAAAAGAAGTAGTTTCTATAGTGAAATAAGAAAAGAAATAAACTGAATAAAAAACTTTTTTTATTTTTTTTAGGTTAAAAATAATTAAAATAGAGATAATGTAAAAGGGAGTGGAAATGGGTTTTAGGCAAACATAAGTCCTTCTGTTGACCCACTTATCTCGTCTCTTGGAGCACTTCCTTTTACTTTATCAATTGCTTTAACGAAGTCTTTCATTTGTATTTGTTCTCGGTCTTCTCTTACGGCTAACATACCTGCTTCGGTTGTTACTGCTTTTATGTCTGCTCCTGAACTTCCATCTGTTAATTTAGCAAGTTCTTCTGTTTTTACGTCATCAGCTAGATTCATGTTGCGTGTGTGAATCTTGAATATCTGTTTTCTTGCCTCTAATTCAGGTAGTGGTACTTCGATTAACCTATCGAAACGTCCAGGCCGTAGTATAGCGGGGTCAAGGATGTCGGGTCTGTTTGTTGCTGCAATTATTTTTGTTTCCCCACGTTTATCGAAGCCATCCATCTCGGATAGTAACTGCATTAATGTTCTCTGCACTTCTCTATCTCCGGAGGTTGAGGATTGTTGTCTTTTAGCACCTATTGCATCTAATTCATCGATGAATATTATGCTTGGACTTTTTTCTTCAGCTAGTTTGAAGACCTCTCTAACAAGCCTTGCACCTTCTCCAATGTATTTTTGAACCAACTCACTACCTACAACTTTTATAAAGTTTGCATCGGTTTTTTGGGCTACTGCTTTAGCCATCATTGTCTTACCGGTGCCAGGTGGTCCATACAATAATACTCCTTTGGGTGGTTCTACACCGACTTTCTTGAATTTATCAGGACAGGTCAATGGTAGTTCAACCGTTTCTTTTAGTTCCATCAACTGTTCTTTAAGACCGCCTACATCCGAGTAGGCTATGTCTGGGGAGGTTATTACTTCCATACCGTAGACACTGGGGTCTTTGGAGGAAGGTAGTCTTTCGACAACCCCTAAAGACTGTTGGTTTAATGAAACTCGGGTTCCAGGCTGTATATCACTGTCATCAATGATGTTAGAGCCATCAACAACAAACTTAGGACCAGTAGTGCTTTTAACAACAATCTTACCGTCGTTTAGAACGTCTAATATTGTCCCCACCACTAGAGGTGGTTTTTTCATGCGTTCAAGCTCGCTTTTAAGCTTCCTAACCTCTCTTTTAAACTTAATCTTCTTATCTTCCTCATCCTTCATCCGACTTTCTACATCTTCTTTCTCGTTCTTCAGATCATCATATTTATTTTCTAGTTGTTGAACTCGGTCAAGCAGATATCTATGGAATTTGTCCATGTCTTCTTCGTTTCTCTCTTCATTCCCCATATTAGACTCCCGGGGAAAACTTAAGGCTTTCAGGCATATATTTTTGTTGTAGTTCTTTGGTGGCAATTAAAATGCAGTGTGAAATATGTGGTAAAGATGCCGAAACTACCGTGAAAGTGCGTGTCGAAGGATCCGAAATGCAAGTATGCCTTAACTGTAAAAGTCTAGGCCAAGAAATACAGAAAAAACCCAGTAAAGAAAAAACCCAGAAAATAACAGTTAAAAAGAAAACTTCCCAAAAAAGAAAAAGCGTATACGACGAAATGGATCAAATAATACCTGACTATGGAGAGGCAATCAAAAACGCAAGAGAAAACAAAGGCCTAACCCAAGACGAACTCGCAGACAAAATAAACGAAAAAAGCTCAGTCATAAGTAAACTAGAAAACGAAAAAAAACTACCAGAAGAAAAAGTTATCAAAAAACTCGAAAGCTTCCTTGAAATAAAACTAAGAGAATAAAAAAACAATACATCAACACCTACCTACAAAGAAAACAACTCTATAAAAACTTACTTTATTTTACTTTATTTTATTTTGTAGTGGACGCTGTTTTTGGATATATAGATGTTTTGTTTTAGTTTGGGGTTGTATTGGTTTTTTGTTTTTAATCTATTGCTACAGCTCTGGATGTTCTTCTTTTTTCAGCCCATTTTGCTGCTATTAAGCTTATTTCGAAGAAGGCGAACAGTGGTAGTGCAACCATAAATTGGGTTATTATCGTTGGGCCTGTGATAAAGGCTGATAAGACCAATATTATAACATATATGATTTTTCTTTTGGCTTTTATTGATTCGTAACTCATTAATCCGGATCGTATCAATAGGTTTAGGAATATTGGCATTTGGAATGTTAATCCGAATCCGATTACGAGTAAAGCAACCAGCTCAATAAACTTGCTTATTGTATATGTTATCCGCATGTCTGGGTCAACCATCTCCGTCATTAAAACAAGTGCTTCAAACGTTAATGGAGCCATCAAGAACCAAGCGTATGCAGCGCCTACCGAAAAAAGTACTACAGATAAGATTGCAAGAGTGAATACTTCTTTTTTAGTGAAGTTTAACCCTACATTGATTCTTTCGATTCTTTCGTCAATTGCTTGGTATATATAGTATAGGATTAATGGTAGTGTTACAACTAAACCGAATAAAAAACCTAGTTTTATCTGTAGCACCACTAGCTCCAGAGGCCCGATATATATGACTTCAACGTTGTTTTCAACCATTGAGAGCATTTGTGCTTCAATTATCGATAGGGCGGGATATGTAAGTAGATATCCTACTGATGAAGCTACAGCTGCAACTATTAATATCTTTAATAGGTTGGATCTAACACCTTTAAGAACTTCATCTATTTCTTCCAACGTCTGTTGATAACCCTTAGACAAAACGAATTACCTCACGCAAATCTATTTTTTTAGGTTTTTGCATAGATACAACTATATCTATATTTAATCAAAATCTTAAAACAAAATAATCCTCTTTATATAATAACCTATCCTATCCACCATTATGAGGCCAACATAATTTTAGGTAAATATGATTATTATTCAGGATTAGTATCGATGGATATAACTTACTAGCATTCATCCACACGGCTAGAGCCGATGGGCTTCTGCCTTGCTACCACTGTAATTAAGGATTTTGAAGTAGTATCTGTAAGTATATGTTTAATTGGTTTTGATTGGTTTGATTAAGACTAAAATTGTTGTTACATTGGGCCCTTCGACGGATAGTAGGGATAAGATAGAGTTGTTAGGTAATGAGGGGGTTGATTGTTTTAGAGTGAACACTGCTTATGGTTCTATAGATAGTTATTCCTCTATTTGTAGAGATATTAAAGAGCTTACCGATGTTCCAATTATGTTTGATTTAAAAGGACCAGAAATTCGTTTACATACGGATGGGGCTAAGGAAATTGCTGTTGGCGATATTTTTGAAGTAGGTTTTAACCCAGAAAGTGATTTTTATTTCAACCATGATTTTGGTAACCAAATCTCTGTAGGGGATCGGTTGTTTATCGATAATGGAGAGTTAGAAACATCTATAAAAGAGATCTATGAGGATAAACTTGTTTTAGAAATTAAGGA
>NZ_MRZU01000003.1:267500-297500 GCF_002153915.1 Methanonatronarchaeum thermophilum | reverse complement strand
GTCTGAGACAAATCACTCTCCAACTCCACAACAAGAACACCATCAACAAACTCATAATCTAGGATCCGTGTGATCTCATCAACCGCAACACCCTCAAATTCACCTGACATCTCTTCTGCTGATACAACTGGGATGAAAGAAAGGATAAGTAGCGGGATAAGGCATAGGACACCGATTCTACATCCAGCCGTTTTAAGACTTATCATTTTTATTCTCGCCTAACCACTATATCACTACTATCCGATTGGCGAAGCCAGACAAAAACACCAACACCGAGAATGATCAGCCAGTAGGGGATGCCTAATAAATCTTTGTTGAGCCATCCTGTTAGGTCGTCGACTGTAACGCCATCCCTGTCTGGGGTTCCGGATCCAGCTTCCCAACTCCCGATTACTTCGTACATTTCCTGGATCTGCAGCAACTCCTCTTCAAACTCAGAGATGTTCATCGTGTGGTATACCGGTTTGTATAGCTCTACCGTATCCAGTTGTTCTCCATCGAAGCTGATGATTTCTTGGATTTCGAATGTTGTATCCTGTAGATGGAAGATGCCCTGGCCAGATGCAATGTAGAATGGGGAGTTATATTCGGTTGTGTTGATTATCATTCCTGTTTTGAGTGTGTTGTTGGCTATTTCTGCGTCTGTGAATAGCATGCATTCCCAGGTGGAGTTGTTTGGTAGGTTGTTGCTTTCTTGTATTTGGATTATGAAGCGGTCGTGTATGCTGGTTGAGATGCCGAGTAATGCGAGTTCTGCTCCTGCGAAACCATAGTATCCGGTCTGGTTATGCAGCGTATTCATGTGCTGAGCAAGTACATACGGATCCACTAGTTCCCCTAAATCGATGTCTCCGGTTTCATATTCCGTGTATACTTCTTGTACGTAAGTTTCTGAGTTATCCAGCATTCTGTTTCTTGTTTCATCTAAGTTATCCCAAAGCTCCTCCCACATATCAAGGTCTAACACAACTCCTGAATCCCCGCTTGGGTTGTTGATTAAAAGGTTTGAATCTCTGGATTCAGCTGCTCCACCACAAATAACACCCTCACTATTATCTGGATATGGGAAAACATAGAAAACTTTACTCCCATGATTATTAGGAACAGAGCCAACACTCTTCTCACTATAATCTAAAACCTCAACAACACTACCATTATACAAAGTAAAATCCCGTGTATAGAAACTATCCAAATCTAAATCCAAATCCCTTGTATCGGTCTGCGTACTCCCATCCTGCCAACTACTATAACGATAATCCCACTCAGCATAAAAAGGATACTCAAACTCTGTATCAATATCCTCACCGACCTCCAAAAGATGTTGAACCGTCAACACCTGACTATTCAACTGCTGAATCATATTGTATTGAACCGAACTGTAATAATCATCAACCGCTTCATCAACAACACCAACAGCAACCACCTCACCCGAACCATTATTCAACTCCTTCAAAACCTCCGACTTAACCAAACTCCAAACAAAAGTCTCCGTATTCCCAACCTCATTCAAGAATGTCTTCTGAATAAAACTATCATCCTTAGATAGATGCATAGCATGATCGTATATTAAGGCACTGTTCAGCGCTGCGTCATCCCTATCATCACCAACACCAAACAAATCCATTATCCAAGTATACCCAGCACCAAAATACGTGGTATCATACTTCTCGTGAACGGTAGTCCCAGTTATCACCCGAAAAAAATCACTTAAAAAATTACTCTCCCTCTCCACCGAACCAGAAACACTGTCACCTGTGTCTGCACAATACACTGAACCGGCTGATAAAACTATAAATAAAATGAGTAGGAGGGAGATCAATAGTCGATGCATTCACTCCTCCCGATTCAGATATAAATAACCCCCAACCACCAAAACAACAAGGACTAACCAGACCGGGATACCGGAGCCACCTAAATCACCAGACAGCCAACCAAAAAACCCAGAACCACCCTCAACCGTAACTTCCTGTGTTTCACCGCCAAATTCAACCGACATCACCACGTGAGTATCGTTCTCCAGAGCCTCAACAAAATATATAGAGCTGTTGCCTTCTAAAACAACATCCAAGTCAGCAAACTCCATACCAACATCACTGGAAACAACGATATCCCCAGCACTCACACCCCCCAAAACAGAACTATCGATATACACCGATACGGTCTTAAATTGGTCTAGGCTGCTGAGCTCTAAACTAACTGTATTATTTTCAACGTCAACCAAGCTATCTTCCAGTGTTATCGATGTTAGGTCTGTGATTACTTCGCCTTCACTATTGATTGTTATGAACTCACCAACCGCCAGGACATCTTCGCAAACCAGGTCTTGATGTGTCTGACCATCAGTTTCAGCGTATACCGAGCCCCCACCCACAACAAGTAGGCCGCAGAGTAATAGTGAGACAAAAACAAATTTACTGTCCAAGGCTATCCCTTCCAACTCAAAATCGCATAAGCAGTTATCACTATTGCCAGTCCAACCGTACCCCAGATCTCACTACCATAAAACGTATTCGAAACCTCCGTAATATACTCCAACCCAACCAGCAGTAACCCGGCAGCCAGGAACAGTCTCTTCTCCCAATCCTCAAAATGATGCCAACCTCTTTTTTTATTCAACGCATATCCAGCAACCATGAGAGCTACAACAATCCACCCAGCATACACACCAGACAAAGAATAGCCATAGATCTCAAAATGACCTAAACCAAAGGCCACCAGTCCACTCACCAAGACAACAGCCAACAAAACTGCTTCCTGCAGACCAATCTTCCTAAACATAGACTCCCCATTCAAAACACCCACAACAACACCAACCAACAAAACAACTTAATAAAAACATACCAGAGATAAAGATAAATAGCCCAACAAAGTTTATGCAGAAAAATGAGATAGAGAGCTACTGAAAGTAATGGATGTTAAAGAGCTAGAGGAAGTAAAGCAAATATGAATTCAATATTTACTGCATTCTTAATTGGCCATTTTAATAAATATCAGTTTTTTGATATCCTATAAGATGCCTTAATCCTTCTAGCCCTAATTATATTTGATGCAGGACTTTGATTTATATTTTACTATTTTATTGGTTTAATTTTAATATATTGGATTAAAAGTGAGATGTCGTTACATAAATCTCTAGAAAACAGGAAAACAATTTTAAAGTGATAGTGAAGTGAAATAAACAGACTAATTAATATATAGTAACTTGAAAAAGAAAAAACAGATATAAAAACTAATTTTCATCTAAAAGATTACTTCAATATTTCTCACATTATATAAAAAACTACATCAACCAAAAACTCAGAATCAAGTCCCAACATCAAAGCAACATACCTATATAACAGCACACAATCCTCCCCAAACTTCACCCAAAACAAACTACTTGACAATAAATACCGAGGATAGGGATAAATAGGGCTACAAAGTTTATGCAGAAAAATGAGATAGAGAGCTACTGAAAGTAATGGATGTTAAAGAGCTAGAGGAAGTAAAGCAAATATGAATTCAATATTTACTGCATTCTTAATTGGCCATTTTAATAAATATCAGTTTTTTGATATCCTATAAGATGCCTTAATCCTTCTAGCCCTAATTATATTTGATGCAGGACTTTGATTTATATTTTACTATTATTTCGTTTTAAATGGTTTTTAATTTAAGTTTTTTCTTGGTTTAAAGCCCTAAAATGAAAGATAAAAATTTCAAATAAAATTATTGAAGGCGTTTCAGGCGAATTTAGTAGCTCAGTTCGTGGTCTCATTGGAAAAAATGAAAAAATAGATAGTTGTAACAAGTGTGAATGGAATTCAAGTTACATCTGGGGAATTTTAAAGGAACATTCAAGAGTCATAGAAACTGGAAATGAAAATGAAAACTATCTAAAAATAACTTAATTTTCGTTTTGTATACGGCCTATAATGTCAAGATTTTTATAATAAACAATTTTAATTCTTAATTGTATTTGTATGCCAGGTACTCAAGTTGAAAGTAGACGGGAACTGTTTGATTATTTCCAAAAAAATATCGAAAGAAGTTATGAAAGTTTAAGTGAAGATCAAGAACTTGAACATAGGCAAAATCTTCTAAAAACTTTTATTATTGAATCTAATGTTGAAATTAAGGAGTTTCTTACCTCTTTTAATGTAGAAAAAACTAAAGAGATTGATTCAAAACTAGTGAAAGTTTTAGTTGAGGGAGAGGTTGAGTTTTTTATTGACTTTTCAAACCCCAGATTTTGGTTATTTTACACTCTTAGTAAGTCCCGTCCTTCAAAAAGAGTGATTGAAAAATTTATGAGTTATGTTAGAAGTGGATTAGATCATCCTTGGATGCCAATAAAACTTCAGGAAGAATTTACTGAGCTTGGTGAATTTAGAGGTTTAGGTGCAAAGTATAAACCTAAAAAGATTTTTCCAGAAAAATATATTGAAGACAAATTATCTTTTGGTGATTTATCGATAAGAAGCTGGGGACGTGGTTCTCAAGATCTATATGATGTTTTGAAGGGAGAAAAAACAGAAGAGTTCTTTTCATTATCAAGTATAGGGATAAAGAGATGGGGTGAGGGTGATGATTTCATCCTAGAAGACATAGGATTTGACGGCAGATTCACAACTAGAGGTGGCAACTCTGTTCAACTGCATCTTGACACCGTAGAACAAATTGTAGATGGATATTCTAATTTATTGGAAACGATTGAAAATAAACATAGGATTACCTATCAGTCTAAAGATGAAAAAATCGAAATAGAAGGTGACCCAATAGTCATAGACCTAAAAAATGAAATTGAGAACATAGAAGAATTCATATCTTATATCGTTTCATCCGAAAACCCACTTCGGTTATGGGGGCTTAAAACCGAAATTGAAGAAGACTATTTCAAGGTGAAAGGCATCGATTTACATAATGGCGATAAATATACCATGGAAATGACACCAAAGTGGATAAGATTATATCTTCCAGAGGCTGCATGTGGAAACACGGCTCTAAGAATTTTCGTCAACCTACAAAGGTATTATGACTCAAGTGCTGAAATGGAGATTTAAAAATGATGAATATATCGGATAATACCCTTCAAATTAATGCCTGGATAGGGCTCTGCCACAGAGACAGCAAGTTTCCAAATCCTCTAAGAAACTTAAAATACTCTACAGACAACATAGAACCATCTTTTTATGCAAACGGTAAAAAAATCAATCCTGATATTATTTTAACAAGTAAAAAATTCAACCATTCAATTATTATAGACGCAAAATCAAAAACCTTGAAAGAAGATCAGTTAGAGAAATACAGAACTTTGAAAGACTCTCCACAACCTCTCCACCAAAGAGGCAAAGTTGAAATCATCAATCCCAACCATTTCTCAGTAGATGTAGGTCTTTCTTCTTGTAAACAAGACCTTATTAATAAACCTCAAATAAAAGATTCATTGACAATTGTAAGGTTTGAAGAGGAAAAAGGCAAGATCTCTAAAATCAAAACCTTTGAAGGCAATAATTTTGAAGATGAAAAATTGAAAAAAGTTTTTCCAATAGACCTCGATGAGGATCGAAAAGTTCCCACCGAATACTATCCGTTTGGCTCTCAACCTGAAGATGAAAAACAACTAATAATCAGTGTTCTAACTTCAATCTTATCAATAACCATGGAAAAGGGTAAAGATAAAGTCGAAGTCGATACGATACTCGAAGATTGTCATCCATTTTGGGAAAGAGTCGATGAATCAATGAAAAAGGAGCTTAGAAGTAAGGTTTCTAAAATATTAAATAAGCTTTCCAAAGAAAAATTAGATGAAACATTAGAAAAAGTAAGTGGAACAACAAAAACTGAGTGGAAAGTAGTTGCAAGGTCCCTCCAATCGTTTCAAAACAAGTGCCAACACTTAATAGATGAAATTAAAGACGAAATAAAACAAACAACTATGGAGGAATTTGAAGACCCAAATACCTAAATACTCTGTAATTCTTGATTTTTACCATAAATAAGGTTTTTAATTTATTTATATAGATTTTTTGTCACTGAGTAGTTATTTGGTAGGTTTTTTTCGATTCCATTAACATGAGCCTTTCCTACTATAACTAAGATTTTATCTCCTTCTTCAGCGATGGAAACAATTTTATCTGCAATTATTTTATCTCGATTTAGGATATCATTTAAAAAATATGTGTTGTATAGCCTAACAAAAACAATCGGTGATATTAATCCAACATAGATGACAAAAATTGCAGCTAAAATATATAAAACTCCTAAAATGCCTGTAAATACAATATTTAGGTAGAAATAATATAATGCTAATATGATGAATAATGCAGAAACCTATTGACTTAAAATCTTAACTAAAAACGGTGTGTTCTCAACAATTTCATAATTAGATTTTCTTGTTCTAAAGACCTCTATTTCCTTTTCTTTTGCTTTCTCTAATAACTCAATTTTTTTAGTGTAAAATAATCTCACTAAAATAGTTCTCAATAAGAAAAAAGAGAGCTTAAACCAGAAATTAACTAACTGTATTTTTTCTCTTGATTCAGAGCCCTCAAGCACTAACTTATCAAAACCCTCATCTAATAGCCTAATTTCTTCTTTAAGATCTTTTCTACTTATGTGGGTTTCACCCTTCAAAACAACCTTAATCATAAAATCAAAATAAGAATAAAATAATATCGGTATTAAGTTTATTTGATTTCCTCGTATCTCTTATTTATCTTTTTTTCTATTTTTACTATCCAACTTTCCAAATTAATAGGTCTACCCCACTCACGACCGAAAATAATTCCGTGTGTTGTTTTCTCTAATTTTGGTTGATATTTTATATATTTGTTATATTTTTTATTATCCCTTTTTTTAATTTGTTTTATGGTTTTGCTGATTAAATCTGGTTCAGAGGTGACTTGTGCTTCTTTTAGTTCTTTTTTAATTCTAGAGATGTTATAAACCCAGATATTGTAGGTATCTTCATCAATTTTACCTGTTTCATTCATGATATGTAGGATATAAGTGGTTTCAATTAATGATTCAAATATTGGTTCTGCATAATTGGGGTGCTTACTGGCTTGTACAGAGATTCTTTTCCAAAATTTAGTGAAATTGCCCCAATCAACTGGTGGTTCTGACCCTGAATCAATATACCTCATTGAATATATTGTTAAGCCAAATATTGCTTCATGTATTTCTATAGCTGTTTCTATAGTTTTAGGTAGTTTTGAATTAGGTATAGGTTTTTTAAATTTTTGTTTTCCGGTTTTTAATATTTCATCTTTGTTATTTTTTAAGAAGTTCTCTTGAACTGTTTCAAGGACTGATAAGTAGTCTATTAGTATTTCCTTGTAGATCCATGGTTTTTCTGTTT
The DNA here is from genome assembly GCF_002153915.1 of Methanonatronarchaeum thermophilum. NCBI lineage: Archaea > Methanobacteriati > Methanobacteriota > Methanonatronarchaeia > Methanonatronarchaeales > Methanonatronarchaeaceae > Methanonatronarchaeum > Methanonatronarchaeum thermophilum. Next base: position 290,158 of record NZ_MRZU01000003.1, on the reverse strand, counting down.
GTCTCCTTAATTTATAGAGCTTTTCAATCTGTATGTCACTGTAAAGTAGTTTATTTATACATGACTGTTGGTTGTCTCTGGCTGCTTTTTTAAGTAAATCATTTTTCCGATTTAAACAATGCTTAATTGTTATAGTGTTTGGATTAGCCTCTCTGAGTTCTTTAAAAACTTCATCCAATATTTTAAAGGACTCCTTTGTAATCTTATTGTTTGTTTCGATACCTATTTCACCTATCTCATAAATTGAATCAATGCTATTTCTAGCTAATTCAAGCTCTTCAGAATAATCAGAATAAATTGTAATCCTTTTCAAATGGTTTGCTTTAAAAATTTCCTCTATTAATTCATCATCAGATTTTTGACTATAAAGTATATCGTTTACTATTTTTTTATAGGTTTTAATTGCATTTTTAGTTGTAGAAATTTCCTTTGAAGATAAAGAAGACATCATCATTTCATATAATCCATCTAACGGATGAAACCCCATATCTTCATTACTGTTAGCTTTTATCTCATCAATATAACTATCAATAGATTTGTTTTCATGAGATTTTAATATACCAATTGGCGTAATTCTCCATAAACTATTCTTAGTATAATCATAAACACTCCAAATAAACGCAATAGTAAGAAGAACCGCTAATAATGTAAGAAGTGAAATAATAAATTCTGAATAGAGATCTGTTCCTAAAATTATTATAACATCTATAAAAATCGCCAGACAAAATATCCATGTCATTTTTTTAAGTTCAGGATTTTCAGAAAAAATCCAATTCAATTTTATAGAGTATTTTGTTAATGATTTAACTCCAAGAAAAGTTACTGAAAAGATAATGGCAAATATCGCAGCTTTAGCAGTAATCAAAGCAGATAATAAAGCTATAATATGGTCTTCGGCAGGAGTGCGGCCAATCAAAAATTGTATTATTAAAAACAAAGCTACAATAAAAAGTGTCCATTGTGGTTTATCCCAACTTAGCATCTTTCGAAGCATCAACTTAACTCCAATTATCTAATCCCAGATTTTTGGGTATCCTATTTGGATGTCTTCAGCTACTACATATATACTTGTGTAGTTGATAACGAGCTTTGACCTAATATTTTTTGCAAAGACCTAAAATCCATTCTATTTTTCAACCAGTAAATTGCATAGCTATGCAGCCATTTATGAGATTTAGAAATAAAATCCATTTGCAAGAGTATTTATAAACGTTTTTTTATATTTATATTCTTAATTTCTTGAAACATGTTACCACTGATGATGGTTCTAGAAACATCTCTCCTGATTAATTGGGGATTCTCTTTTATCGTAGGTTTTTCTTAATTTAATTAAAAAACTTTTTCAAAAATAATATTAATTATCAATATAAGATTGATGATTGATAAAATGAATAAAAAAAATAAACCACCAGAGGGAAATGACAAAGAAATAAAAGAGAAAAAAATTCAAGGGGCAAAAATTGCTGAAAAAATTTTAAATAGAGATGATGTAAAAAAGGATAAAATCGATGAGATTTTATTCGAGGAGGCACTTCACCACAAAATTGACAAGGCCAGAGAAATTTTTAGTGCGGAATTAAGAGATAAAGATGATATAGTAATTACTGGATTTATAAAACAGCTAGAGGATTCTTATGAAACAGAAGTAAAATAATAAAAATAGCCGTAGAAAGACTAATAAAGGAATAAAAACTTCAAACAATACATCAAGACAAATAAAATTATAAATGGAAGAATATAGTTTCTAATTCAAGGATTATTAGAGAGAAATATATTTGTGAAAAATCCAAAAATACTTAAATATAGGTTTAAAAAGTTAACTAAAGTTATTTAATGGTGGCCTAAAATGGTGGATTATTATATAAAATGCATTCAAGAACACCGAGGAGAAAATATTTCTAATGTCGGGGTAGGGAAAAAATTAGATAAATGGATCGAGACTAAAAAAACGAAAAAAGAAGTTATTTTGGATATTGATGAAAAGAACAAGGTAATAAAAACTGCATATTTAAATAATAAAGAATGGGTAGCTGGTAATGAAGTTCATACAGTTGAAGGCGAATACATAAGAACTGATAGAAACGATAAATTATCTGATAACTTAGGAGAACTACCAAATTGTCCTGATTAAAAATATCGTATGCTCAATTAGTAGATTAAATAGATTAAAAATCAATGTTTGAATAATCAAATCAGGTGATACATCTTATTCTTTAATTTTATATTTACTAATCTAAACTTGCATAAATATAAAAAAATATCTTAATAAAGAAATTCTTAGATATATTCCTCTTCCTTTTGATATCAGTTTATCTGAAAATCGTTAGTTTAAAAAAAATAATGAATAAGTTAATGTGTTAGAATCAGGCTAGCCTCTTTTTTCTTGCATTTTTTGAGTTCTTCCATAAGTCCCATTGGGCTTCATGACAATACCTGTAAAGATTTTTTCTCCTGTTTCAAACTCTGGGAAGTTTTGGATTTCTTCTGGGTCATAAGTTTTCCAAGTCATTTTATTTCTTACTAACCCCTCTTCAGTTGTAAAATGAATTATTCGACAACCTTTATCTTTTGGCTCTTCAACTACGGATATCTCCTGCACTTTTTCAATATCAGCTATGATTCTATTACAAAATTTACCCCAGTATGGCAAACCCTCTATATGATCGCATTTTTCATAGTCTTCTCCACAAATCGAACAAACGAACTTTTTTACAACAAAACCAGGGCTTAAATATGTTTGTGGTGGAAATACGAACTTTTCTACCCATCTATACTTATCCTGCATGTTCTGTATATTTGGCTTTCTCATCATCTTGTGTGCAGATTGGGCAGATCTTAAAAAATCTTGAGCATCAACTAGACTACCCCAAGATTCAATCCACTCTTCTGATTTTAAAGATAACCACATATCAAGCTCGGATCGAATCGCACGACAACCACATCTAACTGCAAGAATCTTATTTGCCATATCTTCATCCTTGTTCTTAACTGCTAATTCTTGAGCAAAATTTAAACGTTTTATATAGTCTTTTAATTCATTAACTGAGTTTTCTTGAAGGTCAGAATCACGAGGTAGAAAAGTTAGCACTTGTGCTCGACTTATTATATCTTCAAAATCCGACAAAACATCGCCAATTCTCTCATTCATCCACTGAATCACCATCTTCTAAAGCTTTATTCATCTTTTGCATTAATGAGTTTGGAAGATCCTTAGGATGCCCTTTATAAGAAAACCTCTTATAATCTCCATTAGAAGTTTCCTGATAAACTTCAATTTCAATTTCTCTATGGGCTCTCTGAATGTAATACTCAGCAATTTTCTCCAAAATAAAAAATATAATCTCCTTGTTTTCCCAAAACCAATAAAACAAAAGAATACTTGGAATTTCAACGCCTGCAGAACGCTCTACCGCAACCTTTTTATCTTCTCGAGTTATAGCCAATTCACAATTGATGTTGTTTAATTCCAGTACCTTTTGGACTGCAAATACACCACTTTCATAAATATAGTCTTCTTCGTATTTTTCACTAGGAAGTAATAAAACCTTATCTTCTAATTCAGCTCGATTTTTAACATCTTTAAGTTCATCAATAATTTCGAAATACTTTTTCATTTTCTGGAATATTATTATCCTATTCTATAAATTTTTTTGATTTATTTTTAATATCTTTATACCTGAAGCCCTTTTTTACTTTTATTCAGCTGCAATGTGAGATTTAGATTTTGTTTTTGAATGCTTTGATTATTTTTTCTTTTTCTTTTTCGTTTGAGATTTTTTGTACTGCTTGGCTTGGTTTCCAGCCTATAGTTTCCCTTAGCTCCTGGGGTGAGAGGCTTTCTTCTTCTGTTAAAATTATTTTCCAATTGACCTTGACTTGATACTCGTTGTTTTCTTGCTCATAGATTTGTTCTCTGTCTTCAACTGCATTTCCATTCCATTCTTTCTTCACTTTTCCTAATGCTCTTGCACCTATTCCTGTTATATAAGAGATAACATAATCTCCTTTTTGAAGCCTTCCTAATTTTTCTCCATATTTTTTGGGTCCATGAGTTATCACTACATCATTTTTGTAGATTTTAGTTCCATCATCAGGGAGATGGGGTTTGTTTGAGTTTACGAAAAAACATTTTTCTTCTTCTAGTAGATCTTCATAACCAGCTTCTTTTATCAATTCCTGTACCATGTCATCACCAGTGTTAAATGCAGGGAAAATTTCTCCAAGCGCTTCCTTAGTTTTCTCAGATATTCTTAAAGTAGGCATAAATATCAAACCCAATAGTAACAATGTTACGCCTCCAACATAAATGTTTTCGACGTTTAAAAAAATTAAAATTATATTAAAAAAATTATAAACCCACAATATCAATCAAAAACAAGTTTAATAAAAATTATAACCAAAATAAAACTAATTTAAAAATAACTAACCGATTTTATACATTTTAAACTCTTATTTTTTCTTAAAATTTAAATTTATTTATCTCAATGCTAATAGCGCTAAAATAATTCTAAGTTTGTTTAAGAAAGCTCCCTTTTTTGAACACATAGGAGTATATAAATAAAAAAAGGATTCTGTTCGCTACCTTTTTTAAACGATAAAGATTTTATATTCTGACTTAGAGTATTAGATATATTATTAATCCAGATAAGAAGATATCATAATATATCCATTTTCTGAATATGTGTACTCCTACTTCTTCAAAATCATTATATCCATACCTTAAGAATAAAAAACTAATTAAATTAGAAAACAACAATAGAGGCCATGATAGAATAATAAGTAATATTATAAAACCTAATATGGGGAAAGAAGTTATTATAAAATTCCAAATTAATACAATAATCAATAAAGGCGAAAATAGTATTAAAAGAACTATTACTAACTTCTTTAAGTTTTTACCCTTGTATGTTTCTAAAGAATAGAAATCTTTAGGATTATCAAGAAATACTGGGAAAGGTTTTAAGTTTTCTTTTTTTAATTCATTAATCAGTTTTTGCACTTCTTCTGGAAATGAATCTCTTGCAGAAATTTTAAAGGCCGATAAAACGGCTGATAAAACAAATCTATTTGCTTTAGAAATAGATTCTTCTTCGTTATTTTCTTGGATCTTTCTATTCAAAAGTATACCCATATTATAGAAAAAATCCTTAAATTTAGCTTCATAAACGAAAAATATAGGCGACGAGTAAAATAAAATTAAAATAAAAATTAGGACTTGATTTTGAGTATTAAAGCCAAAATAACTTGATATAGGTGTACTTAAAAACCAAATTAGATATATAACTGAAGCAAAAGTAATCAAATCAATTAAAATTAAAGAATAGTTCATAAAGTTGCTAGAATTAAACTCCTCATTGACAATGGCCATTCTCCGTAATAGAGTAATTAGTAATATTAAAACTGCTAAAACTGATATAAAATTAGAAAAACCTGAAAAATGAGGTATTGATAGAACTAAAGTTGCGATTAAAGCTGCAAAAGCTATTTCAAAATCAACTTGAGTTATATTACCTCTTTTCCTATCCAAATCCGAAAGGATTTTATTTTCTTCCGATTTCTCCATGCTTAATCCTAATTAGGTTCTGATTTTTTATACTTGAAAGTAAATTATATATTTAGATCCATCAAGAATAAAAGCAATTTTTATAGAAAATCCATCTCTCCTTATTTAATCTAAAGGACTTTATTGTTAATTTTTTAATTCCATATTTTTTCATATTTCCTTTGTATGTCTTGAGCTACTACATCTAAGTATATCTGTGTGGTTGAAAGCGAGGTGTGATCCAGTATCTTCTGAAGTTTCCGGAGATCCATTCCATTCTTTAAACAGTGGATTGCGAAGCTGTGCCGCCATTTATGAATTTTAAGCATCAGCTTTATTATTCCGGCACTTAATGCCCCACCAATAATTAGTATTGCTCCAATGATGATTATATCTATTAATATAGGTTACTCTTATACGTTCAGTTTTTCAATAATTCTGTTGATAGTTTCTTTTAGGCTGTTTAAACTTGGTTTTTTATTTTGTTTTTATTTTTTATTGGTTGTAAGGTAAATTTAAAGTCTTAGTGTTGGTAATGTTTTTGTAATGTCTTTGAAGCGTAATAACGGTGAGTTGGAGAAGAAGTTGTGGAAGTCGGCTGAGCAGCTTAGAGGGCCTGTTGAAGCATCTGAGTACAAGCACATCGTTTTGGGATTATTGTTTTTGAAGTATATGTCTGATTCTTTTGAGAAGAGAAGAAAGGTATTGTTGGAGAAAACTCGGGATTCTGATTCAGAGTATTATTGTGGGGATAATGAGGATGAGAGGCAGTATATACTGAGCGATAAGACTGAATATAAGCGTGAAAACATTTTTTTCATTCCTGAGGAAGCAAGATGGAGTTATCTAGTTGAAAACGCTAATGAACCAGATATTGGTAAGAAAATCGATGAAGCAATGCGTAAAATTGAAAAAGAAAACCCAAGGCTTAAGGGCTTATTATTAAAGGATTACTCCAGGTCAAGCATACCTCACGAAGCACTTAAAAACCTGCTTGAATTATTTGCAAACATAGATCTACATGAAAATGATAATGGAGAAGATAAAGTAGATAGAGACCTTTTTGGTAGAGTATACGAGTACTTTATCTACAAATTTGCCAAAGAGGGAGGGCAGAAAGGAGGAGAGTTCTACACCCCTAAATCCGTAGTCGAATTATTAGTAGAGATTCTGGAGCCATATGAAGGAAGAATATTCGACCCCTTCTGTGGCTCTGGAGGAATGTTTGTACAAAGCTACAAATTCCTGAAAAACCATGACGGAGAAGAAACAAACATATCCATCTATGGACAGGAAATAAAAGAACCAACACTAAGAATCTGCAAAATGAACCTACTACTACGGGGTCTAGAAGGAAAAATAAAACTAGGTGACACTATAAGAGACAACCAACATAGAGGCCTGAAAGCTGATAAAATAATAACAAACCCACCATTCAACATGAGCGAATGGGGAAAACAAACAATATCCGACGACGACCCAAGATTCAAATACGGAATCCCCCCCCTCAAACAACGCAAACTTCGCATTCATCCAACACATACTACACCACCTAAAAGAAGACGGATTAGCCGGAACAGTAATGGCCAACGGCTCAATGTCAGTACAAAACAAACAGGGAGAAATACGCAAAAAAATAATACAAAACGACTTACTAGACACAGTAATAGCACTACCAAAAGAACTATTCTACACAACAAGCATCCCAGCCTGCATATGGATATTCGCAAAAGGAAAAGAAACAGACAAATACAGAGATAGACCCAAAGAAACACTCTTCATAGACGCAAGAGAACACTACAAAAGCATAGACAAAACACAAAACACACTCAAAAAAGAACATATAGACAAAATAGCCAACAAAGTAAGAGCCTACCGAGGAGAAGAAACAGCTGGAGAATACGAAGACGAAAAAGGATTCTGCAAAATAACTACAACACAAGAAATAGCCGAAAACAACTACATAATCACCCCAGGCCGATACGTAGGAATAAAAGAAAACAACGAAGACGACATACCATACGACATAAAAATGGAAAAACTAACAAGCGAACTAAGAGAACAATTCAAAAAATCAAACCAACTACAAAAACAAATAGAAACAAACCTAGAGAGGCTAGGATTTTGACAAAACAAAAAGAACTTGAAGAGTATAAAGATCCCTCGGATAAAAAGGATAATAACAAAAAATCTACTGAAAAATTAAAAATAAAAGAATTAGGGGAAATTATTACGGGAAACACTCCCTCAACCAATGAACCAGAAAATTATGGAGGCGATATTCCATTTGTGAGAGCGAAAGACATCAACAAAGGAACTATAATAGAAGATACAGAGAAAACCATTACTCAAAAAGGACTTGAAAAAGTGGGTAAAAACAAATTAATACCTAAAAAATCTATCATGGTTACATGTATTGGAGCCAAACTTGGAGAAGTAGCAATTTCAAAGAAAAAATGTTTGACTAATCAACAAATTAACTCATTAATCACATCAGATGAACACGATACTTGGTATGTATATTATAACCTCCTTAATAACAAAAAGAAATTAAAAAATTATGCCGGAGGCTCCGCTCAACCAATCCTTTCTAAATCAAAGTTTGGGGATATCAAACTTAAAACTCATTCTTATAGACAGCAAAAGAAAATTGGATATATACTAGGAAGTTTAGATAAGAAAATAGAAGTTAATAACAATATAAATCAGCTTCTTGAAGAGATAGCTCAAACTATCTTTAAACATTGGTTTGTTGATTTTGAGCCCTACGAAGAATTTAAAGACTCAGAAATAGGAAAAATACCCAAGGAATTCGAAGTAGGAAATATAAAAGAATTACTTACTCTAAGAAATGGCAAATATATCAAAAAGGAAAAACAAAGTAAAGACGGAAAATATCCAGTTTATGGAGCAAATGGTCAAATTAATAAAACAAATGAAAAAAATGTTAAAGAAAGATGTATAACAATCGGACGGGTTGGTTCGATAGGGGAAATTCATAGAGTCGAGGAAGAGGCATGGATAAGTGATAATTGTATAATTGCTAAACCAAAAGAAAAAGTAGGGTTTAATTACATTTACTTCTTATTAAAAAGATTAGGACTTAAAAAGATTAACCAAGGCTCTTCTCATCCAATGATAACACAAGAAGCAATTAAGAGTAGACAAATTCCTGTCCCTCCTATAGAGTATCTACAGAAATTTGAGAAAAATGTTGAAATGTATTTTGAACGCATATTATCATTAAAAAAAGAAAATGAAAAGCTGATGAGAATAAGAGATACTTTGCTTCCTAAGTTGATGTCTGGTGAAATTAGGGTGGATGATATTGAGTTTGAGTGAGTGGTCTCTTTCTGAAAGACCTGCTATAGAGGTTTTTGAGGATTTAGGTTATGAATATAGGGAAGGTGGGGAGATTAGTCCTGCAGGAGAGAGTTCTGAAAGAGGTTCTTTTTCCGATGTTGTCTTAAGGGACAGATTAAGAAGGAAGTTGGTTGAGTTCAATAGTCATATACCTGAGGATGTTATTGATACTGCTGTTTCTGAATTGCTTGGGTATGGTTCTCCTAAGTTGATTAAAAATAACAGGGAGTTTCATGAGAATTTGGTTGAGGGTATAGATGTTGTTTATGAAAGAGGAGGGGAGGAGATTGGTGATAAAGTCAAGGTAATTGATTTTGAAGATCCAGGTAATAATGATTTCTTGGTTACTAACCAGTTCTCAATCAAGATTGGAGATAACCCTAGAAGAATTCCTGATATACTGGTTTTTGTTAACGGCCTACCTATAGCTATCTTAGAGAATAAAGATCCTACTAGCACTACCACATCTATTAAAAAAGCCTACGAACAGGTAACTGAAAAATATAAGAATGATATCCCGGATTTATTCAACTATAACGAATTCATCGTAGTTTTAGATGAAAATAACGCTAGAATCGGTTGTTTGGAAGCTGATTGGGAATGGTTCCAGCCCTGGAAATACATAGAAGAAGAAGGAGACAAAAGACCAGAGTATTCTGAAGCTGAAACACTGATTAGAGGAGTATTTAGTAAAAATAGATTGATTGATTTAATAGAGAATTTTATTGTTTTTAATGAAAAGGAAGGTAGGTTGAATAAAGTCTTGAGTGCTTACCACCAATATTATGCCGTAAAAAAAGCAGTTGAAACCACTAAAAACACAGTACCAAACAACGACCGTAATAAAATTGGTTTAGTCTGGCATACACAGGGCTCTGGAAAATCATATACAATGGTTTTCTACACCAAAAAAACCAGAAACACAAGAGAACTTGGAAACCCAACTTTTGTCTTTGTTACAGACAGAACAAGCCTAGACGACCAACTACACAGAACATTCACAAACGTGGGATACAGAACCGAATGGGCTCAAAACATCACTGACCTGAGAGAAAAACTGGATAGACAGTACGGCGGACTAATATTCACAACAATACAGAAATTCCAGACAAAAAAAGAAAGATACCACGAAACATCAGAAGAAAAATTCCCCACAGTAAATAGAAATAGCAATGTCATTGTAATAGCAGATGAAGCCCACCGCTCACAATTCAAAAAACTAGGGAGAAACCTAAGAAGAGCCCTCCCCAACGCATCCTTCCTAGGATTCACAGCAACACCAATAGAAAAAGAAGACCGATCATGCCTAACCACATTTGGAGAATACATAAGCCAATACACAATAGACCAATCAGAAGAAGACGGCTCCACCGTACCAATATACTACGAAAGCAGATTAGCCAAACTAAAACTCAGAAACGACAGAATAGAAAAAAAATCAAAAGAACTATTGGAAGCCGGTTCCGAAGACCTAAAGAACGAAATGGTCCAAAAATGGACTAGATTAAGAAAAATCATCGAAAACAACGACGAAAGACTGAAAACAATTGCCCAAGACATAGTTAACCATTTCAACGGCCGTCCAATTGAAGGAAAAGGAATAATTCTAGCTATCAGCAGAAAATCAGCCGTCAAATACAAAAAATACATTGAAGAAATAGATGAAGCCCCTGAGGTAGATGTTGTCATAACAGATCCAGGGGAATACCTAGATGAATATAAAGATGAAAATGACCTAAAAACCAGGTTCAAAGACCCAGAAGACCCTTTAAAACTAATTGTTGTCCATGATAAGTGGACAACCGGTTTCGACTGCCCACCCCTACATACAATGTATATCGATAGACCAATGAAAAACCATAATCTACTGCAAGCTGTCGGAAGAGTTAACAGGACATATAAAGATAAAAGCGGTGGACTAATAGTAGATTACATCGGCATAGCCGACAACCTAAAAAAAGCCCTAGACAAATACACCAAAAACATACAAGAAACAGCCATGGAAGACCTAGACCGAGCAATCAAAATAATGCACCAAAAACACAACAAAACAAAAAACTTCTTAAAAGAAACCGATTTCAAGAACTGGCAAGAAAAAGAAGGATTAGAACTTCAAAGACTATTCAACAAAGCTCAAAACGAAATACTGGAAACAGAACAAAAAACAGAGAACTTCATGAATACAGTAGCAGAACTAAACAAAGTATTTTCACTAGTAAGCCCTAACAAAGAAGCTATAAAAATAGAATCAGACGTAGTATTCTTCAGAGCACTTAAAAAAAGCCTAAACAACATCCTAACACCAAAGAGAGAAAAAACATATGAACAAATAGACTCAGTAATGAAAGAACTGGTATCCGAGGGAGTAACAGTAGAAGACATAATAGAAGTAACAGGCCTAGCAAAATGGGAAAACGAACAAGCAGTACTAAGTAAAGAGTTCATGCAGGATGTCGAAGAAATAGAATTTGAAAACCTACAACTCAGAATGCTCGAAAGATTACTAAGAAACGAAATAAACTCAAGAAAAAAACAAAACCTAGCCAAATACGAATCATTCGAAAAAAAACTAGAAGAAACAATCAGCAAATACAACAAAAAAGTAATGTCAACACAAGAAGTCATAAAAGAACTCCAAAACTACGCAAACGAAATACAACAAGAAGAAACAAGAACAAAAGAACTCGACCTAACAGGAGACGAACTAGCATTCTACGACGCCATAAACTCAAACACAGAAAAAAACATAGAGCAAGAAAAACTAACCGAAATAGCCACAAAAATAAAAAACAGACTAAAAGACAAAACAGACATAGACTGGACATCAAGAGACGAAATAAAAGCAAAAATGAAATCAGAAGTCAAAAAAATACTAAGAACCGAAGGATTCACCCACAAAGAATACGAACCACTAGTAAACCCAATAGTAGAACAAGCAGAACTCCTCTACGGAGAAACATAACCCAAACCAAAAAAACCCAAATCAAGCATACTATCTTAAGCATACTATCTTAAGCATATCATAAATAGCATACTAAAAAACAAATTCATTTAATACTAATTTTAGCCCTCTACATATTTTGTTTGTAAATTCTCCCTTTTATGGACAATGTAAGATATATAAGTAAAAACGGGTTTTCTATCTTTAGCTTTTTTAAACGATAAACTTTTTATATTCTGACTTAGAGTGTTAGATTTATTATTAATCTGGATAAGAAAATGTTATAAATTGGGTTCCGAAAACTTCTTTGTTATATACCAAGTCTATTATATGTAGTGTTATTTATGAGGAGAAATCTGATTTTTGGTGTTGTGTTGGTTTTTTTATTGGTTCTTTCTGCCGGTGCTGTAGCGGCAATACCAGCTGACAACTCCCAAGCAGAGCAGAACAACCAGGCACCAGACACACCAGCAACCGATAAAGAAGTATCGGGACAAGACAGCCATCCGTTAGAAGATCCAGAACATCCTGGAAATGAAAACCAGAACGCAACTGAAAATGTACCAGACCATGCCAATGCAAACCTACCATTCACCATAGATATTTTCGAGCCTGAAGGAGAAGAAATACCAGTCAACGAATTTGGAAACATAAGTGAAACACAATACGATGCGCTTGAAGAACTAAATCTTGAGGATCCATTCAAGCTAACAGTATATAATCCAGGGCTTGCTGGTGAAGAATCACATGACTATGCAGTAACAACTTTTTGAGATGAATTCGGTGAAACACCGGGTGACAGAGCATCTGGCCCTTCAGAACGACTTGACTTCGATGAAGACGGATATGCAACTGTTACAATAGGCTCTCCTGGCGTTGATGCCGATGTTAATGCATGGTGGGATGCCACCACTATAAATAACATAGAGATGCCTGAAGATACAGAGCAAGCATGGGTAACAGTTGAGTAATAGACCCTCACTCACTTCCCCTTTTTTATTAGAGTCAAGAATTAAGATTTTTTATTAAGATATGTTTATTTAAATTCACCAAAACATGGAAATTTTGGGTAAAAGTAAAAAAGATCTTAAGAACCAGATAAGCTATTTGCTTTTCTTTTTTTATATAAACCCAGGCTTTTTATTTAGCTTTTTATTTATTATCTTTTTTTTAAAAAAATTAGATTTTTGATTTAATTCTGTCTGTTATATCTTCTTTACACTTTTCACTTTTTCCTTTTTTTATTTCAATTGCTTCTTCTATATAATCGGTGTTTTTTTCTTTTTCTTTTCCTACTTTGAGTTTTAAGAAGATGCATGAAGTATATTCTAAATCATTTTTGTATGCTTGGAGTTTTGCTATGTCGCATTTTTTGTTTGGGTTGTTTGATTTTTTTACTTCAATTACTATTAAGTTAGTATCGGTGTTTCTTTTGTGTATTATTATGTCTGGGTAGACTGTTTTTGCATCTGTATCGTCAATTTTTATTTCGCCCCAACAATTTTCTTGTTCTTCGGTTTGTTTGTTTATTTTTATTTTTTTAGTTGTTTGTTCTCTATTTTCTGTCATTTTGTTATATTCTACATCTACATTGTAATTTGTGAATTCTTTTTGTAGGTGGCTGGCTAGTTTGTGTGTTATGGTTCTTTCGTTTGTTTTTTCTTTTAGTAGGAATTTGTCTTTTTTGAATAGGGTTTGTAGTGCATTTCCAGTTTTTTGGAGTTGTTTTTCTTTTTTCATTTCTTTTTCCATTTTTTTGGGTTTATTTTTTGTTTGGTAGGTTTTTTGTATTAGTTTTTGTTCTAGTTTTTTTCTTTCTGTTGTTTTCCGGATGAAGATTTTCAAATTCTTTTTAATTTTTTTCCTTCCCCCTTTCTAGAATTTTACAATATAATAGGTGTGAGCTAAATCATTTCTTATCGATAAGTTCACTATTCGGTGTTTCATTTGTCTAATAAATCAATTGTATAGTAAATCGGTGGAATTATAGTTTTTTTACAAGATGGTCCATTATGTCGATAATTTTCTAGTTATCATTAAACTAATAATATGGATTCTAGTTCGTATTATGCTATTTTATCTAGCTATTCTGTGAGTTTAAGAAATTGTTTGCAGCCCCTACACCAATACCAATATGTTCCCTTTTTCCCTCTGTCTCTTGTCTATGGTCTCTTGTATCTGCTTTATTTACCGCTCTTTGGCAGTCTGGACATTGATAAGTATACATGAAAACGGCACAAGAAACATGAACATCGCCCCATTATCCAGTGATTGGTTTTTTAACCATATTTCAAGTTATTTAAATTATCTATAATTAAACTGCAAGGTAGACCATAACTATCTCTATAAAGTATTAAGAAAATTTTGTTTAATCAAAGAAATAGGTCTTTTGAAAATCATTAGGGTAAACCGCCTCTTTGGTTTTTTCATCTTTTGATTTAGCTGTTCTAACTGTCACTTTAAAACGATATTTGTTCCCATCCTCCAAGTTTTCAAAAACGTCTAATAGACCCGCTCCCAGTGGCCTTGATAATCTAAGAAAACCGTGGCCGCCTGCCCCAATATCGGTTTTAGTTAGTTCAGGATATACTTTCCATGGTTCTTTTATTTTCACATCCTTGTCACCAATCTCTCCTTTATACGCTTTCCTAGTTCCAATCATATTTGGAACCCAAATCATAGAGATTTTCTTTTTTGACACTTCCCGAAAGTCTGGATGATTCAATTCTACATTATCATCGTTTTCATCAAGTACTTCCAAATAACCAAGAGCATCATTAGCCGTTCTACGACCCTCGTTATCAATATGTACTGATATATGGCCTTTGTTCTCCAACATTTCAAGTGAAATCTCTTTTATTTTTAAATCAGGCTTGTCTGTCCATCGCTCCCAAAATAAAACAGAAGCATAAAACAGAGTGGCTAAAGCGGTTACAGCAGCAAGAGGATTATTAACTATTGATTCAATCATTACTCCCAAAAAATCGATTATAAACATAACAACCTCTACAATTTATATCTAATTTTATTATCTTTAATCTTTAATTCAAATGTATTTATAAAAAAAATTCTTGATCTCAGATTTTTTACTTTGTTTATATTCTATCGGGGTGGTTTCTGTTGTTTTCAGCAATGATCTCTATTTCTTGGTGTGTTTCTTGGTTCATATTTTTTAGTTTTGTTTTACATCTTTTGCAGAGGTTGTCCATTATGTATGTGGCGTTGGTTTGCTTTATCTCTCTTAGGTTGTTGAATCCATCATATTTTTGTCCACAGAGTGTTGGGTATGGTTCATATTCGTTTTTGTATTTGTTGCTTATATTTAGATAGATTAGGTGTACTTTTCCCTCTTCACTTGAGTGTTTCTTCCATCTTAGGTTTCTAAGGGTAGGGGTTCCGTGGTATTTCTTCATATCTTTATCCCTCAATCAAAGTATTTGCATTTTTTTCACTAAAGCTAAAGGGATACACATACCTTTACTTTATATACTAGGAATGAAATTTTACTCTAAAAAACACCAACTAAAGAACCAACAACACAACTCAGAATAAGGGGTGCTACCCTAGTATAGTATGTATAGAACGATATTTTGGTGTTTTAAAACAAGATTCAACCAACCTACTTCAACTTAATTATATTTAGACTAACCTATTTTTTATTTAAAAAAACGGATAAAAACCCAACCAGATACAACTCTTAAGCCAATTCATATATAGAACTTTATTTTTGTGTTTCTGGTTTATTGGTCCACACTATTTAAATAACATAATAAACATATTTTCCCTGAACTACTACTTGTTTGTTAGTTCAAACTTACGGGGTGATCTACCCAGTATTTTTTCTTCCTGATAAATTACCCATATAACACTATAATTTATGATGTAAAAACGAAGGCTTAGAAGAAAGGCCACGCCTTAGGAGGTTAATGTTTAATGGGAATCAAAGAAGACTCGGTAGAGCTTCTTGGATATGTATATAAAAGATACAAAGAAAAAAACGAGATTTACATCGACCCACAGGACATTAATGATACTTTTGAGTGGGAACCAGGCAGAGTAAACCGTGCAGTCAAATATCTTTATGACGAAAAAATCATTAAAGCAAGCTTGCTTGACCCCCAAGGAAAACTACATGATTTTTGGATCGAGGGACTGACTTCAAAAGGCATTAAAACAATAGAAGACGAGAAAACATTCAAAAATACATTCGGTGTAGAAGTAGGAGTTCCAGGAGTTTTAAAGGCTACTTGGAAAGCAGAAGAAAAATAACTAAATTAAAAATTATACGAGTATGTGTAAAGAAACACAATCTAATTAACACAACCTAAAAGAAACAACCCTTAGAACACAACTTAACAAAGCAACTTAAAAAATAAAATAATATTGGGTTGGGTTTGGCGTTCTGATCTTCGAAGAGCTATAACTAAACTAAGAGACAGAAAAAGAGCTCAATAGCCAATTTAAAAGACAAATTGAGCAGAAACCTAATAAAACTGAAGTACACTCATCCCCAAACTTTCTCATACTCTTTTTGTACGTCTTCAGCCACTACATCTAAGTATATCTGTGTGGTTGAAAGTGAGGTGTGACCCAGTATCTTTTGTAGAGTCCTTAGGTCCATTCCATTCTTGAGGCAGTGGATTGCGAAGCTGTGCCGCCATTTATGCGGCTTAGATGTAAAATCACATTTTTCAGCGTACTTATAAACTATATTCCTTAGTGTCCGTGATGAAATATCGAATACATGGTCATTTTTGTTTAGGTTGTTTGTCCACATCTTCAACAGGTTCTTGATTTCCTGGGGTACTGGTACTACTCTGTCTTTCCCACCCTTACCATTCCTTACTATTATTCTTTTTTCGTTGAACTCGAGATCTTTCTTTTGTAATGAGGTTAGTTCGCTTCCTCGTAGGCCGGTGCTCCATAGGATTTTTAGTATTAGGTAGTCTCTTTGGTTGTTTTGGTCGGATTTTTCTAGCATTTGTTGTATTTCCGTTTCTCTATGGTATTTCGGTAATTTTTGGTGTTGTTTTTGTGTTTTATAGCCTATTTTTTCCATTATATACCTCTTTTTCTTCCGTTTTTCTATGAAAACGGAAACCATTAAAATCTTTAGAATCTTATGACAGAAACAAAAATAATTCTAAAAAACTCTAAATACTAATTTTCTATTATTAAAAACAAATTTCTATTATTGGGCTCCCTCTGCCCATTTATCTAACCTCTTAACCTTCTAATCATACTTTCATATAATTTTTTCCAAAAAAAGCCAAAAAAAAGAGTTTTAAATAAAATTTTAAGAAATCTATATTACAAAATTGGATTTAAACATGCCTTTATATGCTAGACATTTGGTTGTAGTAGATATTTAAATCCTATATTAGTTTCTTGTTTTTTTGTTGCTTTATATTATGATTGATACTGTATTTGCTATGGCTGTAAATGCTATTGCTATTATGGATATTATAAGTGCGCTTTGATTTGTTAAGTCTCTTTGCCTGTTGGATATTACTGTTTCCACCTTCAGAGACCTATCGGCTATACGATCTACTTGTTTTTCTATTCGAAAGGGTTTTTATGTATCTTATTGATAGGTAGGATTTTTCCGATGGTTTTATATTTTGTGTTTTGTTATTTTTTTGTTGATTGTGATATTTGATGAGTGATGATGGGAGAGGTCTTCCGCCGCTTGGTTTGTTGCTTTTCTTTTTGATTGGTGCTTTTGTTATGTTTCAGGCTATGGATGGGTTTGATTTAACAGCCCTGATAGGTCTTATTTTTCTTGGTGGTGCAGTTGGGATGACGGGATACATATATTATAATGTTAAGAATGAGGGAGTAAAGGATACGGTGAATTGGTTGTTGGGGAGTAAGCAGGATACTGGTGGGGGGAATTCTGATTCTTCTAGTAAGGTGCCTCCACCATCTGAAAATCTTAAGAATGAATTGTATTTTGAGAGAGCAGATCAAAAGTGTGAGTGGTGTGAGGAGCATACGGATTATCCTGAGGTCCATCATATCAAGCCGAGAGCCGAAGGCGGATCAAACGATACTTCAAACTTAATTGTTTTATGTAGAAATTGCCATGGAAAAGCAGATAGAAACGCAATATCCAGAAACAAACTAAACTACAAGGTTAAAAAACAAATGGAGGACTACTAATGGGAGTAGTAAGAAGACAAGAAGAATGGACCCTTGAAAAAATAGAAAAAGGAAGATACGCCATAAAAAGAAGAAAACAAAAAAAAGCAGAAATAATAACAAAAGACTACATACCCAACAACAACCCACTAAACAACCTAGAAATAATGACAGAACAAATAGAAGTCAAAAACTTCAAACAAGCCGAAAAAACATTCAAAAACTACATAAAAAACTACAAACAAAACCCCTTCAAACTATAACAAAAATTACAAATATTGTGGAAATAATGTCAAACAATAGTTTCAATCTATTTTTTCATTTTTGGTTGTGGTTTTCTTCTCTTCCTTGTTCTCGATAAAATTGCTGGGGTCCCTGGTTTTTTGTTGGTTTACTGTAAACTCTCCCCTCTTTATCATATATCTCTGCATCACAAGCTGGATTCTTACAAAAGTTATTATTCGTCTTTAGAACTACGTTGTTAGTTTTATTAGTTATATTTTTGAGAGGATCTGTGTAGAATATGAAATTCCTATAAAAGTTTTCTAAAGAAATGGGTTGGCGTTGTTGTTGCCTTGGAACCAGTTATTGTAGAGATGTAGGGGACAAAAATACATAGATTTTTATATTGTTCGTTAAAATTACTGTTTGGGGAGTTTCTATATGGGGTTGTTTTTGAAAGAACTAACTGAAAAATTTTGTGAGCAGAGCTTTCCCGTGGTTTTTGTTACGATTTTCGCCAAATTCTTGTTTGGTGTGGGTCTGGGAGCTTTATTAGCGAGTTATTTTCAAGCACTTGACTGGATACTGTGGGGTTGGATTCTGATAATAGTGTCATTGTTGTTAAGTATTCCGGCGTATTACTCTCTTTCTCGAGCTGTAAACCTGGACCAAGGACGACCTTAGCGCCTCCATAATGGAATTTTATGTATTCTTAAAAATTTTGAGTATCTTTTAAACCTTAATTCTAATCCTGCAGCTTCTCGAGTTTCGTTCCAACTACCAAAATGTCTTTGCAAAGGACCTAATGATGGTAGGGTATCTCTTTCTCTCTAGTCACTATGAGTTAAATTAGAATTTTCTTGAAGCAGTTCTAAAAGCTCTTCTTTAGAATACCTTCCCCCACCCATCCTACTTCATTCCAATAAATATTTTTAAAAAACTAATTCAAATAATTTTCCATTTTTATAGACATCAATGGTTATCTAGAGTTTTTTCTGGGTTTTAGAGATGTTCAGAGAGGGGAGAAGGGGGAGAAGAGGGGTGGATGGTTTTTTTAGGTGTGGTTTTGGAGAAAACGTTTAGTTTTAGATTCTTTTTTTATGGTTGTCTTTTTTTTGCTTTATATTCTACTTTAAACCTCAAAATCTATTTTTTTATGTCTAAAGAGGCAGTAATACTTGAAGGTTTTTTCTAATTCCCATCGCTATGTTGGTTATATTATCAGAATTCTCAGAATTTCTACATGAATATAATATAAAAAGAACACAAGTCCTATACTCTTCATAATTAACCATTTTGA
The DNA here is from genome assembly GCF_002153915.1 of Methanonatronarchaeum thermophilum. Lineage (NCBI taxonomy): Archaea > Methanobacteriati > Methanobacteriota > Methanonatronarchaeia > Methanonatronarchaeales > Methanonatronarchaeaceae > Methanonatronarchaeum > Methanonatronarchaeum thermophilum. Next base: position 270,649 of record NZ_MRZU01000003.1, on the reverse strand, counting down.
ATTAAATATTGCTTCTTTACTTCCTTTTTGTAATGATTCTTTGACTTCTATATCTTCTTTATTGATGTTTATTTCGGGATCAGAAATTAAAAGATTTTTTACTTCTTTTTCGTGGTCCTCACCTATTAATACTAAGATGGTTTCATTTTCCTGTTGAATTATATCAGTAATCTTATTTTTGATAGCTTTATCTCTTTTAGAGTTCAATGCGGGAATTAAAATAAGGAGAATTAGGGATAATAAGCCGAGTAATAACAATAAAAAACCAATTGAGAGATTAGTGCCAAATATTGGTAATAATAAAGCTAAGTGAATCAAAAATAAGGATAATAAGATGAAAGATAAGTAGGTTATCATTTTTGTTTTTGACATTAATTTAATGAGTTTAAGGTTGTTTTCTCTTGTTTTATATAGTTGGATGTCAAGTGCTTTAGCCATATATTCTACGGGTTTTTTAGAAACCCAAATATTACCAAAGAAATAGGAAAAAAGGTTGAATGGTAAAAGGAGTGACTTTTCTACTAAACTTATTTTTTGCTTCTGATTTTCTTCTCCTTCGAGGAGTATAGCATCTGGTTTTATTTCTGAAATTAATTCTAATTCTTCTCTTAAATCCTGTATTGAAGTATGGTTTTCCTTTTTGAAGATTATTTTAACCATTTTACCTGAGTTTTTTCAAAAGTTATTTACCTTTTTCATCTTTGATTGAATTTAATTGTTTTATTTCTTCTTTTAGGGCTTTTGAAAGCTTTTCTTTGTCTTCAAGTAAAGCTACGTAGTATAGTGTTTTTAGCTTACTTGAATATGTAGATTTAATTTTTCTTAGTTTTTTGAGGATAGTTTTTCTCTTCTTCAAGAGCTTTTAAGTGTACACGGGCAGTGTGAAGAGTTTTTAACTCATTTATCCAGTCAATTTTATTTCGTTCTTTTGAAGTGTGAAATAATAAAAAGATAAATGCAATTAAGAATACTGAAATTGCTATCAAGTTTAGATATGAAGGCTGTTGAAACAATTCTAGAAGTATACCTGCGACTGCGGCTATTGCAGTAATAATGAGGGCTATAACTTCAACATATAATGTCTTTTTCTTTATTTTAAGTAACTTATCGAATTCTTTGTCATCCAATTTTGCATTCATATTCACTTTTTATTTTTTTTTTGAATAAATATGTATATCTTTGTCAGGGTTTTTGAGGTGTTTTGAGGGGGTGAAGAAGGGGGGAGGATGTTTTTTTATGTTATTTTGTTTATGATTGTATTTTTTACTTGGGGGTTTTTTTCTTTGAATAGGGTCATCATTCTAACGTTTATTTTATCTTTTGGTTTTCCTATTTTTTCTTTTCCTGTCCATAGCCATTTTACGTTCCATCCTTTTTTTCCAATTATTGTGTCGTTTATTTGGTTATCTAAGATTATTCCTACTGCTTTTATTGTTAGTCCTTGTTTTGGTGTGAATGATTTTATGAATATTATATCTCCTGATTCGATTTCTCTGGCTAGTTCATACATGTATGGTGCGTGTTTTTCTTTATAGCCTATACTTGCTATATTATTGTTTATGAATTCCTCGCTTTTATCTTCGTCCCAATAAGCTCCTATTCCATATATAGCCATTTTAAACTCTCCTTTATTCGTTCAGTGTTCGCTTTGTTGATTATATTTAATATATTTATTCATCTTTTTATTACTCTGAAGATTTTTTTAATATATAGAATATTAGATTTTCTATGAGGGAAGGGTAGTTCTTTAGATATACTGGTTGAGGGTGATGTGAACTTTTTAGATATTCCCTCTCCTCTGAGGTCTCTTTTGTTACTTATGCACTTACTAAGGCCCCTGGGTTTTTGTGGAAAGGTTATGCCGTTGGAAGTAAATAACCAGAAATAGTTTACATTTTTAGGAAAAATCTATTTTGATTTTAGAAACTTTCTCTTTTATCTTTTTTTATCTTTTTCTTTCAAATGCCCTTAGAATGGTTTTTATTCCTACAATCATTGCGGCTAATGCTAGTATAAATAAAATACCAGTAAGTACCAAAAGGATTATAAAAATTATTCCAGAATCAAACTCCGTAGATTGAGAAAATATTCCTCCACCGATAGCATAAAAAACTAAAGCAAGTAATAGCAAAAAAAATCCTTTAACTATATTTCCTGTTGTACTTATAAGATCTCTTATAATTGACATTAAAATGAAATAATTTTCTAAAGTAATTTAAAACTTTCGTTTAATTTTGATTTAAAATCTATCAGGGTTTTATACGGTGAAAAAAACTGTTTTGTGTAGTTTTCTCAACTATTTTGTTAGAAAAAATGGGAAATAACGGGGGTGTTCATACATGTATACCTAGATGGGTGTGGGGGTTTGTTTTGTTTTGTTGGTAGGTTATTTATTTAATTCTATTTTATTATTTAAGGATGTCAGAAAATAGTTCCAAACCTGATAGTTTCAATATTTTTGTGTTGTTAGGTTTGTTTGGTTCTTTATTTGTTATTTCAGGTGTTTTTTTAGAATGGGTTACTGTTGATGCTGGGTTTGTTACAGAGTCTTTGACTGGTTGGGATTTATATACTGCTCCAGAAGATAGCACTATTTATCCTATTGTAGTGTTGATTGGTGGAGTTTTTGGACTTGTGGGCTCGTTATTGAGTTTTGAATCTGGTTTAGTAGGTTCTGCTGGGTCTTTGGCAATACTTGTAGGAACTATTGTAGTTATTTATGGTTTGTTTTCTTTTTCTGGTTATTTAAGTGAGTTGATGGCACATCCCTATGCAGCAGATCTTGAGTATTCTTATGGTTTCTGGTGTAGTGTAGGTGGTTCTGTTGCGTTGTTGTTCGGCAATTTAACTCTTTTATGGAATCTTTGAGGGTTAGGTTCTTAAGGGGGTGTGTTAATTAGCCCCAAAATAAATGTGGGGCTACGAACCACATGAATGCTATAAATCCAATTATGAATAGGAATAGGAATATTATCCAACCGATGCCAAACTTTAGTTTTGTTTTCTCGTCCAATTTAAAACCCTTACTTTAGTTTATTATTCTATTTTTTGGTCTCTTTATCTATAAAAAGTATGAGAATCAATTACCTTACAACCATTTTACCCCCTCTAATTATTGCGGCTATTCCTATAATTGCAACAAGTATTGT
>NZ_MRZU01000003.1:0-260000 GCF_002153915.1 Methanonatronarchaeum thermophilum | reverse complement strand
AAAACACTGAATTTAATCAATGACTCTACTGTTGAGGTAACACCACACCACCTACTTCTAACTAAGAGTGATTTGAAATCTCAGGGTAGTTATGTTAAAACCAACCCCCCTATAAGGGGTCGTAAGAATAGAGCCATGTTATGGAAAGCACTTAATTCAGGTGAAATCGACGTAATCGCTTCAGATCACGCTCCCCACACACAAAACGAAAAAGAACAAGGTTTCTGGAAAGCACCCTCAGGAGTCCCCGGAGTTCAAACCATGCTTCCACAACTAGCTTACCACGTAAAAAAACGAAACCTATCCCTAAAACGTTTTGTAAAAACCTTGTGTGAAAATCCAAGCGACATATATGGATTGAACAAAGGATATATAAAAAAGGGAATGGATGCTGACTTAATATTCATGGATTTCAGCGATATAACTAGAATAAAAAAGAACATGCTGCACAGTAAATGTGGTTGGACCCCGTATACAGGCCGTAGAGCCATTTTTCCACAAAAAACAATGTTGAGAGGCAAAGTAATTTACAAGAAATCTGGGTTTAGAGATAAAATAGGTGAAGAGATTGAACCAAAGGGATATAGAAAAAGCCGAGAGAATAGAAAAACTACTTAAAAGATTGAGAAATGAAAACAAAATAGTTTTAGTTGAAGGTAAAAACGACCGTAAGTCACTTAAAAAACTTAACATCAACAATGAAATGGTTTTAGTTTCTGAAAACGCCGAACCACTATCCACCATAGCAGAAAAAATATCTAGAAAACATAACGAGGCAATAATATTAACCGACTGGGACCCACATGGAGATAAACTATCCCAACAACTTCAGCAGGTATTAGAGAGATATGGAGTCACTGCAAACGACGTATATAGAAGAAGACTTAAAGCTATGTTATTAAAAGAAATAAACGACGTGGAATCACTACATCCCTTCTATAAAAACCTAAAACAAAACTACAGTTGGCTATAAACCCATCTTCCTTGAAACAAAAAACATATCAATAAAAAAAGTTTTTTTATAGATTCTACCTCCCTTTTTGGAAATCATTACCATGTAGAGGATCTCGGAAAGGCAATTACACATATCTGCGGTGTCGTAATTACTTTTCTACAATTTCAATTAAACGACCCTGAAGATCCAGCTGAACTCTATGTGAGTAGATATGTCAAGATATACAGTTTTTTCAAATACAACAGCTATTTAGTAATTCGGTTCTATTTAAACTACACGTATTGGTTTAAATAAAATACAAGTTTTTTGTTCAACCCAGGTTGAACGATAGAATAATCCAATTAATAAAGAAATAAAGAAATAAAATAAAAAAGTATATTTTGGCTGTTTGGATTGTTAGTTTGTTTTAAATCGATAATAGTTTTATTTAAAGGAGGCGAAAACTTGACAGAATTAGTAACAACAAACTCGGGTTTTTTCCCTAGACCGAACTACCTAATCGAAGCCTACAAAAAAGTAGGTGGGCTTCAGAAAGAAGGTATGGACGATAACGTTAGAAATGAATTAGAAAACGAGATATCAAGTGCCCGTGGAGAGATTATTGAAATTCAAGAAAAAGCTGATATAGACTTGATAACCGAAGGCCAGTTGCATTGGGATGACCTGCTCGCATATCCTGCAACAAAGATTGATGGAATCGAGTTAACCGGACTAATCAGATATTATAATACAAACAGGTTCTACCGTAGACCTCTTGTTAAATCCGATTTAAAAGCTGACGAAATAATTAGAAATGAATATAAAAAGACATTACAGCTTACTGATAAACCTGTTAAACCGATATTACCAGGCCCATTAACCTTCTGCGATTTACTGGAGAACCAGCATTATAAATCTGATAAAGAGATGATGGAGCAGGTTATTGAGATAATGATACAGGAGATCAATGCACTTGATAATTTGGGTGCTAAATTGATCCAGCTTGATGAACCATTTATAGCTACATGTGAAGGAACACCAGACCTCGAACCCATATCAACTATAAATGAAAACATAGATATCGAACTTCAAGTTCAGACGTATTTTGGTGAAATCGAAGAGATCTACCCAGAATTAATGGATATATGTGACTGTGTTGGACTAGACCTAACAGGAGATAATGGAAACTGGAGTGCCATCGAACAATACGGAGTGGATAAAAACCTCAACGCCGGTTTGATAACAACTAAAAACACAAAACTCGAGTCTAAAAAAACAGTCGAAGACAAGATAGATAAAATATTAGAAAAGACATCTCCTGAAAAACTTTACATAACAACCAATACAGCATTAGATTTCCTTCCATGGAAAATCATGTTAAAGAAAATAAAATTTTTAGGAAGTGACCTCAATGATCGATAAACTATTTCCTACAACGATTATCGGTAGCTATCCAAAACCAAAATGGCTAAATCGAGTAAAAGACCTCTATAACGAAAATAAAGTATCTAAAAAAGTTCTTAAAGAAGCAGAAGACGATGCAAGTAGACTAATACTAAATGAACATCAAAGAGCAGGTATAGATATACTGAACGACGGAGAGATGCGTCGTGAAGAGATGACAGAGTATTTCGCTGAAATGATACCTGGATATGAATTCCACGGCCCAGTTAGGGTATGGGGAAACAACTACTTCAATAAACCAAGCGTGGTAGAGGAACTAAAAGACCCCAAACCAATGTTGGTCGATGAATTCAAATTTATGAAACAGATAGTAGGTGAAGAATCATATATAAAAATACCTATAACAAGCCCATACACAATAGCAGAATGGTCATTCAACGAAGTTTACAGTCGAGAAGAACTGATATACCGACTATCCGAAATCATAAATAGAGAACTAAAACTCCTTGAAGATGCTGGCGCCAAATGTGTACAGATAGACGAACCAGCACTCTCCACACGCCCTGAAGACGTCGAAATAATCGAAGAAGCAATGAGAATAGTTACAGACGGCGTCAACATAGATAAAATTATAATGCACGCATGCTACGGAGATTTCTCCACAATATACCCAGAAATACTCGAATTCGACGTAGACCAATTCTCACTTGAATTCGCAAACAATGACTATGAATCACTAGAAATATTCAGTGAATACGAATTCACAAAAGAAATAGGATATGGATGCATCGACGTCCACAACCAAGAAATAGAGACAGTGAACCAAATTAAAAAAGACATAAAAAAAGGCATTGAAGTATTCAAACCCGAAAAAATGTGGATAAACCCAGACTGCGGAGTTAAACTACTACCCCGAGATGTAGCATACAAAAAACTTGTAAACATGACACAAGCAACTCAAGAACTACGAAAAGAAATGAACTAAAAAACAAAAAAAGAGACAAAACATGAAAATAACAGTCATTGGAGTAGGAAACGTAGGGTCAGCAGTATCCCAACGAATAGTTAACGGAGGTATCGCAAGAGAACTAATAATGCTCGATGCAATCGAAGGGCTAGCCAAAGGCAAAGCCCTCGACCTCCAACACACCACACCAATAAAAGGAGAAACAAAGATAAAAGGAACAACAAACTACAGAGACACCAAAAACTCAGACATCATAGTCATAACAGCAGGAAAACCAAGAAAAGAAGGAATGACAAGAGACGACCTAGCAAAAGGAAACGCAGAAATAATCTCACAAATATCACAAAACATAAAAAAATACAACTCCAAATCAAAAATCATAGTCGTAACAAACCCACTAGACCCAATGACATGGCAAACATACAAAAAAACAGGTTTCCCCCGTAAACAAATAATGGGAATGGCTGGAGAACTAGATACCGCAAGATATGAAAAACTCCTGTCCAAAAAAACAAAAATATCACCCGAAGACATCCATGGACTAGTAATCGGCCCACACAACAAATCAATGATACCACTAACTGAAAACACAACAATCAGAGGAATACCACTAAACAAATTCCTAAACCAAAAACAAACCAAAGAAATAGTAAAAGAAACAAAAAAAAGCGGTAAAAAAATAGTCAACTACCTACAAAACGGAAGCGCATACCACGCACCATCAGCAGCAATATACAAAATGATAAAAACAATCGCAAGAGATGAAAAAAGACTATTAAGCGTATCAACAGTACTAAAAGGCGAATACGGAATAAAAAACACCGCAATAGGAATCCCCGTCATAATAGGAAAAGATGGAATCGAAAAAATCCCACAAAAACATCTAAACCAAAAAACAAAACAAAAACTTCAAAAAGCCGCCAAAGAAATCAAAAAAACCAACAAAAAACTAAACACAAACCAATGACAAAAACAACATTCCTAGGAACCGGATGGGCCGTACCAACCAAAAAAAGATCCTCAACCTCAATCCTAATTCAACCCAAAAACATACTAATAGACTGCGGCGGAGACATAGCCCACAAACTAACAAAAAAAGACATCCCACTCACAGAAATCAAAGACATACTACTAACACACGCCCACACAGACCACATCAATGGACTACCCGGCCTACTACAAGCCTCATGGCTCTCAGGACAAAAAGAAAACATAAAAATAACAAGCACCCCCAAAGCAATCAAAAAAACCAAAAAAATAATAAAATCCCACGAATTCAACTTCCCATTCGAAATAAAATACCAAAAAATAACCGGAAAAGGAAAACTCGACAACAACGTCAAATACACAGAAGTAAAACACAAAGACCAAGCCCTAGCCTACAGATACAAAAACATAACCTATTCAGGAGACACAAAACCATGCCAAAACCTAAACAAACTAGCAAAAAACACCAACCTCCTAATACACGAAGCAACATTCCCAACAGGCCAAGAAAAACAAGCCCACCAAACCGGACACTCCACCATAGCCGACGCAATCAAAACAGCCCAAAAAACCAAAACAAAAAAACTAGCAATAATCCACCACAAACCCAAAATAAACATAAAAAAACAAATAAAACAAACAAAAAAAGAACTAAAAGCCAAAAAAATCAACATAAAAATACCAAAAGACCTCGACACCATAAAAACAAAATAAAATAAAATAAAACAAAATAAAAAAAATATAAAAAAACCAGTTATCTAAAAATTATTGTTTTGAGTTTTCTATTTTTCAGTAGAAATTGTTATTCGATGTTTTTAAATGAAGTCATAACTAGTTTACCGTGTTTAACTCCTTTAGAGCTGATTAATCTGTCGGAGATTTCTTTTATTTTATTGGAGTCACCTTTTATTGCAACAATCTCCATACAATTTTCTTCATTTAGATGGAGATGTACGCTTGATAGGACATTGGTGAAATCTTCATGTTGGAGTTGGTTAAGTTTATCAGAGATACCTCTGGTATCGTGGGAGTAAACTAAAGTTAAAGACCCTATAACTTCTTCATTGGAGTATTTTAATTCGTCTTTTACAAGGAAATCTCTAATTAAATCTCTAATAGCTTCCGATCTATTAGCATACATTTTTTCTTCAATCTTTTCATCAAATTTCTCAAGAAGCTTTGAATCTATGGAAACACCAATTCTATTAGTATCCGACAAGTTAATCAACTCCAATTAAAATAGAACCCTGATACACTATATATCTTATATCTTATTTTTAAAAAAATCATGCAACATAAACAAATAATGGACAATTACTTATTTGGTGTTCAGGCATACAAATTTACATAAAAAAAGTAATCATATTTCTGGAGTCAAGATCGAATGAAGATTACAATACTTGATTATACGGATAAGGGTGAGGAGTTACTCACTAAATGTGGTATGGCAACGACAACTGAAACACCTCCAAGCAAGTATCAAGTTAACAAAAATGATGTTGGAGATTTTATGGAGATAAGCCGTGAAATGGAACTTTCCTCAGTATTCAATTTCCCAACAGTAATATACGAGGTTAAAGACGTATCACGTTCATTTACGCACCAACATGTGAGACATCGAATGGCCGCACACATGCAACAATCACTTAGATACACAGAGATAGATCCAAAAAACACTTCCTTCTTCATAACTCCCCCATCGATAACGAAAAAAGGGGTTGAGGCAACTAAAAAATATATTAAAAACCAATTAAAAACAGCTCAAACATACAAAAAATTACTTAAAGAAGATATACCGCCCGAAGACGCTAGATTCGCACTACCAATCGGTGTAAAAACATTTTTAACAACCGCTATGAACGTTGAATCAATACTTCACTACTTAAACGTACGTGCATGCATGGACTCACAATGGGAAATAAGAGCCAATGCATACACCCTACTAGCAGCATGTAAACTAATATATCCCGAAATATTCAGAGAAGCAGGTCCACACTGCATAACTGGAAGATGCAAAGGACGTGGAAAAGGCAAATGCAAAAAAGAAGCAACAAAAACCATAGAAAAACTGGAAAATAAGGTCAATAAAAATAGACCCAAATTTAACGATATTCATAAAAATGAATCTATAATACTAAACCTAACTGAAATACTCGGATACAAAGCCAACCCTAAAATGGAAAACCAAATACAAAAACAACTCGACTTAGACAACATCAATCTCTCTTTCAACGTAAAACTAGAAGTTATAAAAAAATAACCTAACTCCACCAAAAACAACACCGCAACAACAAAAACATCTCTACAACAAAACTAAACTAAAACAGCCAAAACTTTGCAAAGAAAATAAAAAAGGTTTTTTCATTACTAAACAAAGATAAGAGAAAAAGTATTTGTTTGTTCGTTAGAGAAAGTGTATACAGGTGGTAAAATGTTTGAAGGTGAAGTTAAAGCTAGCGATATGATGGTGGAGAAAGAAAAACTAATTACGGCTGGCCCTGAAGATAGGGTCGCTGCTGTAATTCTTCGAATGATTAGAGATGGTGTTGGTGGGGTACCGATAACAGATGAAGGCCAGTGTGTTGGAATAGTTACTATGCGTGACATCATGTTCGCTAATTTCTATGGAGCGGGAGAACTACCGATATCTGAAATAATGACCAAGGACTTGTTAACTGTCTCTCCAAATGCAACAATGATCGAGGTAATTCGTTTAATGTTGAAATACAAGATAGAGCGTATACCTGTTGTTGAAGATGGAGAACTAAAGGGATTGATAGTTAGAAACAGTATTTTAAGGTCTATAAGCGACCTAACAGAGTAAGAATATTTAGGAAGATTGTTTGGGTTTTAACTTATTTGGAGTGAGAAGTCCTTTTCCTCATGGAACGAATGTGGAGTTAGGTTGGGGATGAATCACCCGAACCAATAAAAAAGTTGTTGAAGAAGTTAGACCCGAAAGATACCAGTAAAGAATGTTCCCAGTGCGGAGTCAAAACCGACAAAAATCTGTGGCAGAGAGAACATAGTTGTCCAAGCTGCGGGTGCACAACCGATAGAGACTACAACGCAGCACAGAATATTTTAGGCAAGGGACTTGCCGAAGTTACGTCTGCAGAGACTGCAAACTCTACAGACAACAAACACCAGATTCAGTTCTGTAATGTACCTGCAAGTTACGTCATCAAAACAGGAAACCCCCTCCACACCAAGGCATACCCAAGGTATGGTAGTGGGTAGTGCAATTGGCCTAAGGAATAGATTTTTGCTCTTAGGCTGTTTTTTTATTTATTTTTTTGATTATATTTGGTTTTTTGTTGTTTTTTAGTTTTTGCAGGTTTTTGATATTAACCTAAGTCCTGATATTACTCTTTTGCCTTTTGTTGTTATCCAGTATTCTCCGCCTTTGTGTTTTTGGACGATGAATTCTTTTTCTCGTAGTTGGTTTAGGTGGAACATTAGGTTTCCTCCTTCTAGTTTTACTATTTCTGAGAGTTGGCTGAATGATTTGCTGTCATCTGCTAGTGTGCTTAGTATTTTTAGTCTTGCTTTGTTGGATAGTGGTGATATTATTTCTTCAACTATTTCTTTGTCGATGTCTTCCTCTTTTGGGGTTATGTTTGTTTGTATTTCGTCTATGCATAGTTGTTCGATGAATTGTACTTCTTCTTCAACTGTGTTTAGGACCATTTTGAAGCATTTTTCACATTTTTGGTAGGGCATTTCTTTTTCGAGTGTTTTTAGTTCTTTTTTCTTTTTGTTAGATATTTTTTTTATTTTCTGTATTTTTTGTTCTTTAAATTCGTTGTATAGTTCTTCGAATGCGTTTGAAAATTCTTTTATGCACATTTCGTTTAGGTCGCATTCTTTTGGGAGTTTTAGCTCTAGTATTTGGTTTATTTCGTGGTTTCTTTTGTTTGCTATTGGTGCGATGCATTTTTCGGAGAGTATTTCATGGAAGATCTGTCTTATGTCGTTTCTTGTTCTTTTTCTATATGCTTGTATCTCTTTTTTGATTTCGGTGATTTCTTTTTCTATATTTTCTAATTGCCTTTTATGTTCCATTTCTATATCTGAAGTTTTCATTTCAGACCTTCTCATTATTTTATTGTTCAGTTCAAAACAAATAACTTTACTACATATTATTAACAATAAACTTTATAAAACTAACCTAAATATTGTTTTTTGGTGAACAAGATGGATGTAAAAAAAGAGATAAAACAACAGATAGTGGGTGCACTAAAAGGAGCCGATTTCCCAATAGAAACACCGGAAGAACTACTCAACGCATTCCCTGAAGGAGCTGACACAACATGCGCTGCAGGTGACATAGAAATAACAGCTGGAGAAGCAGGAGAACTATTAACAGAAAACCACTTCCCATTCAAAGACCCTGAAGAAGTAGCAGAAACAGTTCTAAACGCAGTCGAACTCTAAAAACCCCCCCATCCCCCCACCTTTTTTATTTCCGTTTTAAAACCCGATTATTAATATCAAGAACAAAAAAACAAAAAAATAATAGAAATTAACCGAAACCTTTGTGATAACCAAAAAACTATTCAAAAAAACTATTCAATCGATTTATAATTGGATTTTATTTCTTTAAAGAGTTTTACACCTATATCGGTTGACAAATCCGGTTCCGTAGTCTCAAAAAAACCATCTAAACTATCGAAATCATTTTCCTTATCAGCAAAGACATCTTTTTTATTCTCTTGATATATACAGGCCTGTAAACACATATCGATTAAATCCATGTCTTTAACAAACAAAGCTTCCCTACTACTCTGTTTTTTATATTCTATATAGCTATCCAGTAATTCACTGTCTAATTCTTTTTGAAGTTTCTTGAGAGCTTTAGCTTCTTTTTTCTTTTTAGCTTCCACGTCTTGTTTAGATTCTAATTTAGATTTGGGTATATCTCCTGTTTCAACTTCAAGTATATCGTGTATCAAAGCCATTTTAAGGCATTTATCCAGTTCAAGATTACCGTGAAATAATAATGCAAGTATTGCAGTTCCCCATGAATGGTCTGCTACAGACTCCGGGTCTCCTATTCCCTTTAAAACCCAACCACTGCGTTTCTCTTCTTTAAGCTGAAATAGAGTTTTTAAAGATTCAACATCGATTTCCTTACACATAAAAACCACTTTATTTTTCTTGCTTTTTATGGCTTAATTTAGCGATGTTAGAGCCAACTGGATATCCAATTGATCGTGAAACCGGCTCACACTTAACCTTAAAGAGATAAGCAATATCATAGTTGTCTTCAACTTCTGTTAAGGATTCATAGTTAGCCATACCTTTACTTATAATCAAATCCACATCTCTAAGTGTATCAATTGCCTCCTCTGACAGGTATCTAAAGTTTATTCCAACAGCCCGTTCACCAAGTTCAACAACCTCACTAACCTTCTTATCCAACCCGATTTCCTTTACATCATCCAATGTCATGTCATTAAAGATAGGGGCCCCACGAACAACTAGAACAATATCACAATTACTTCTATCATTCAACTCATCGATCAACAGGGAATCAAACAAAGCTTCACCACAGTTGTCAAGAAGATAAGCTATTTTATCAGAACTATCAACCATCTCCATGATCTCATCGATATCATCAACAGCTAACTCACCTTCATTAATTTCCTTTTTAAATCTCTCTTCAACCCCAAACTCAGCCTCATGACCCATAACACCAAAATCAAAAGAATTAGCAACAATACTCGCGAGAACAAGTTTATCTAAATCACCTTCTAAAACACCATCCAACCCACATATAACCTTCTCAGCAATATCATTACTTAAATCCTTTTTATCACGGTATATATCTCCACCACCTAATGAGTCATACACCGTTCGATGAACCTCGGAAGAAATTAAATGACCAGGTTTTTCAATACCAAACTCATCCTCCAAAATATCAATAGCATTAGACATAGCCCTGAATCCAGCTTTATCATCAACATCTGACAACTCTATTTCATATCTCACTCGATTTAACAAACAAGGAACACAATCCAATTCAAACTTCATAAACAAACACCAATAAAAAACGCCTGAAAACTACAATACATAATATACCTAAAAAACGATAAACTCTGATAAAAAGTTACTTCTAATAAACGTTATATTTTACCCGGCAATAAAATGGTCAAACACCATCCAATCAAGTTATAGAATAAACCTACATCCAACATTAATCCAAGATTAATTCAACATAAAAATAGATAGATCAATATCTGTAGAAAAGGTATTTCGAAAGATAAATAAAACCAATTTTTTTTAGGTCAAAAACATGTATAACAGAAACCTCAATAACCTAACCGATTAGAAAAGATGTCTAAAAAAATTCTTATTCTTCAGCCCTATCAAAGTGGTCTCTCATATATTTTTTATAAGCCCGTTTACCTTTTTCTGTAATCGCAAACTGATTGAGTTCTTTATCTTTTTCTTCAGTTAGCTTTTCAATATGGCCTTCTTCGCTTAAATCTACCAATTCTTTATCTAGCTTTTCGTCATCTAGATTAGTTTTCTTTTCTAGTTCAAGGAATGTAAGATCATTGTAGTTTAACGCGCGCAGGATGACTTCCTTATTTTCTCTCATAATAATCATCAAATCCTATCTAAATAAAATCTAGAACAAAACCAAATTAATTTTATTCCATTTTAATAAATAGCTACAATCTTTTTTTTGATTGTATTAGATATCTTAACAACCAGTTCTCGATATGTCTTTAAATATATTAACTTTTTACCTAAAAAATATCCACATAAACCTCTAAATAGAGATAACTAACAAAAAACCATGATATCTTACTAAAATATTTGAAAAAGAATTTAAACAAGAAGATACTAAAACAAACTCTAGATTCCGGTTTCATCCTTTAAATTCAAGTAGGTTTGAGAGAGAAAAGATAGGGATGTATTCTGTTTTACTGGTAATCGATGTTTTTTTTAAATATCGCAATACCAGCTTTGAAGTTTGATTTAAATTGAGGAGGTTATTCATGACATCTGAAGATATAGAATTTATAAGAAACAAGATTAGAGAACATCATAATTGGTTTGGCAGTTCTCTGCCCATGATAGCTAGCGAAAACATAACATCTCCATTAACCAGAGAGGCAGTAGGTTCCGACCTATCCCATAGATATGCAGAAGGAGACCCAGGGAAGCGTTTCTATGAAGGCTGTAAATATCTAGATGAAATAGAAATAAAAACTCAGGAACTCGCAACCGAATTATTTGGGTCAGAAACCGCTGATGTAAGACCAATCTCCGGTGTTTTAGCAAATTACGCTGCATTCGATGCACTGGCAGATTATGGGGACACCGTTATGTCACTATCTGTTCCAAGCGGAGGCCACATCTCACATTCGAAGTTTTCAGCAGCAGGCTTGATGGGTTTCGATATAAATGAATTTCCTTTTGACGAAGATAACCTGAACATCGATACCGAAAAGATGTGCGAGATGATAAAAGAGCTTGAACCTGAATTAATCATATTTGGAGCATCAGTAATACCATTTCCACATCCAGTCGAAGAGGCTCGGGAAATCGCAGATGAAACCGGTTCAAAAATAATGTATGACGCTGCTCACGTATTAGGTTTAATCGCTGGAAACCGATTCCAAGACCCAATTGCTGAAGGCGCAGATGCAATGACAGCAAGCACACACAAAACCTTCCCAGGACCCCAAGGTGGAGTAATCCTACATAAAAAACAATTCGATAAAGAAATTAGAAAAGCAGTTTTCCCAGGAACAACCAGTAACCACCACCTACACCACATGGCAGGTCTTGGAGTCACACTAGCCGAAATGAAGGAATTCGGTGAAGAATATGCAAACCAAACGATAAAAAACGCCAAAAAATTAGGCAAAGCACTATATAACCAAGGCTGCCACGTACTTGGAAAAGACAAAGGATATACCAAATCACATCAACTCTTAGTAGACGTTTCAGAGAATGGTGGTGGAGCAACAATAGCTAAAAAACTTGAAAACGCCAACATAATCGCTAACAAAAACATACTACCATGGGACGATGTAAACAACACCGAAGAACCATCTGGAATCCGATTAGGCGTCCAAGAACTAACCCGTGTTGGAATGAAAGAAAAAGACATGGAAGTAGTAGCCGAACTTATGTCCAGAATAATAGTCGAAGGGGAAGAAACTAAAAAAGTTAAAGAGGACGTAAGAGAATTTAGTGACAAATTCAATAAAGTCCATTATTGTTACGATGGACGTATTGAAGCCTACCAATTTTCTGAGATATAAAGTTAAAGGTGATTGTAATCAAAGGTCTGGTTGTCTTCGATTTAGACAGTACCCTAATAGATGCTGAGATAGTAGATGAGCTTGGCAAAATATGTGGAAAGGGTAGTGAAATCGAAGATATAACCAAAAGAGCTATGGAAGGCGACTTCAATTACGAAGAATCCCTACGGGAAAGAGTCAAACATCTCGAAGGAATTCGCCAAGAAGAAATAAAAGAAGTTGCTGAAAACGTTCCCTTAACAAAAGGAGCTAGACAAACAATCAAAGAACTTCATAAAATGGGGTTTAAAACCGCCATCATCACAGGAAGCTTCAAAACCGCAGCCGAACCAATAGCCAAAAAACTAGATATAGACATCACGATAGCCAATGAACTAGAGTTTAAAGATGGTCGTGCAACAGGTAAGGTTACAGGCCCAGTAACAAAAAGCAATAGTAAAGGCGAAGTCCTAAAGAAGCTTTTAAGTGACCTTAAGATAACTAATAATAACAGCATCGTTGTTGGTGATGGTGCTAATGATCTTTCTATGTTTAAGGTAGCGGGCTATTCAATCGCATTTAACGCTAGCCCTATATTAACCAAAAAGGCAGATGTAGCCTTAAATGAAAAAGATCTAAGAAACGTTCTTTTAAAAATCAGGGATAATGTATGCTAGAGAGACTGTTAGAGAGAAAAGAGAATCTAGACGAAAAGGTTACAGAATTTCAAGAGAAAAGAGACAAGTATAATTCAAAGGCCAGTGAGTTTTCTTCTGAAAGAAACGAACTAAACGACAAAGCTAGAGAATACGTCGAAAAAGCCCAAGAATACAAACAAAAAAGAGACGAACTAAACAAAAAAGTACAGGAGAAAAAAGACGAACGAGAACAACTCAACAAAGAAATCAGAAAAAAACAAAACGAAATCGATGAAATCAAAAAAGAAATCGAATACAACGGTAAATCACCCGAAGAAGTAGAAAAACAAATCGAAGAACTCGAGTTCGAACAACAAACACAAGTACTAAGCAACGAACGAGAACAAGAAATAATCGACCAGATATCAGAACTCAGAAAACAATACAAAAAATCCAAAGAATCAATAGAACACAACCAAGACCTCAAAGAAAAAACCAAAGAACTCAACGAACTAAAACAAAAAGCATCAGTAATACACGATGAAGTAACAGAAATAGCCGACGAAGCGCAAGAAAAACACAACAAAATGATCGAAAACTTCGACAAAGCCGACGAAATAAGAGCAGAAGCCGACGAATCACACCAAAAATTCATAGAAGCACAAGAAAAAGCCAACTCCTACCACAACCAGTTTATAAAAGCCAAAAACGAGCTAGACGACTTCAAAAAAGTCATCAAAGGACTCAAGAAAAACAAACAAAAGAAACGAGCACAAAAACAACAAACAAAAAAACAGAAAAAAACAGACGAAGTCAAAGAAAAAGCCGAAGAAGTCTACCAAAAATTCAAAGAAGGAGAAAAACTCGACACCGAAGACATCATGTTGCTTCAGAGAGCAGGCCTTGTATAAAAAAACACCACAGACAAAAAATAGTAACCTTATCGTGCAGGTCGCAAACTCCAATTAGCCTGGAGAACAAATGCGACCAAATTTTTTTGTTTTAATTTTTCATAAAAACATTTTCATAACTTCTCAACAAATTCATCAACCATCTATTACCAATCAGTTTAACAAATATTTTTAATGTTAAGCTCCAACGTTAGTTCTATATTCAAGAACCAAATAAACTGAAACAGTTGTATTCTATTTAGTTAAAACAAGATTTAATTAGGTGTTTATAGATGGTCTTCGAATTAAAAAAGGATAAATTTGATTGTTTTATAGCTTTTTCTGAATCATATAACAACTCAAATATGTATCACCTTTCTTCTTTTTTAAGTACTGATCCATTTGTTTTTTTTAAATCACCTGAAAAAACTTGCATAGTGGTTCCAGGGATGGAGGTGGAGAGAGCAAGAGAAGATAGCGATCTCGAAGTTATATCTTTATCAAATTTTGAACAAAGCCAAAACCGATACTTAGGCGCTATAAAAAAATTGTTAAATGATGCTGGCTGTAGTAAAATAGGTGTTCCAGATGAATTTCCAATAAAAATTGCACATAAATTAGGTGGATACCAACTATTCCCAATCAATCTTTCTAAACAAAGAGCTGTAAAAGAAAAATGGGAGATACAGCATATAGAAAACGTTCAAAAAACAGCCGAATCAGGTATGAAAACCGCTGTATCCATATTAGAAAAATCTGAAGTGATTGAAGGTGAATTATTTTATAAAGACAGGCCATTAACCTCCGATTACATAAGATATCGGATAAACGTTGAGTTATTGCGCAACGACTGTATATCTATGGATACAATCGTGTCATCAGGGAAAGAAACTTCAAGCCCACATAACTCTGGTACTGGCATACTCAAACCAACACCAATAATAATAGACATCTTCCCTAAAAACAGAAAAAATAGATACTGTGGAGATATAACACGGAGCTTTTCGAAAATAAAAAACAATAAAATAAATAAGGTCTATCAAGATGTTTTAAACGCCCAAGAAACCGCTTTCAACAAAATCAAAGAAAAAAACCAGATAACAGGAGCAGAAGTTCACAACGCAGTCTGCAACTATTTCGAAAAAAAAGGATACAACACACCTCGAACCGGAGGCAAAACAGGGTTCATACATTCAACTGGACATGGTGTAGGACTAGACCTACATGAAAAACCAAGTTTAGGCAGAGCTGGAACTACATTAAAAAAAGGACATGTCGTAACAATAGAACCAGGAATCTACAACCCTGAATTTGGTGGAATCCGAATCGAAGACCTAATCACCATAACAGAAGACTCTTTCAAAAACCTAACAACATTTGAGAAAAACCTTTATATCTAAACTAAAGACCAAAAAACACTACCTGTATTATAGTAAAAATAGATTTTTCATTTCTTTAACTCAATTATTATTGGCCCTCTATCTGCTATTCCTGTAGTGATAACTTCCCCAAACCTAGATAATATATCTGGAGACTCAATCGAGAAGATTGTTTGACCAATCATAGCCATACTCGCATTCACTCCATATGTATCAAGATCATTTAGGATTTCCATGGTTTCCTCAGGAGCTATTTCAATTTCATTAGTAAACTCCCTTGACAATTTAACCATATTATCTAAAGTGGGTTTCTCCAAAAACCTAGATATTTTGTCATTTCCCGACCTATTTATCTTCTCTACCAGTTTTTCATCACTCAATACAGAACAAGTTTCAATCTTATCCAAAGTTAAAAGATGTACCTTTCGATCTCTAGATACTAATATACTGTCAACTTCATTTTTACCAGGCGCACCAGGCTTAGTGTTAACAGTAACCCCTCGATAGAGTTGCGCACCAACATCACCCAAACCACTCATTAACTCAACCTCAGCTTCATGAGCAATTCTAGCTAACTGATTAACCGTTTTTGGATATCCAATCGCTTTAGAAACAGCCAACACACCCCCCAATGCTTCAGCACCACTCATACCAAAACCCATACCAACAGGAAGTTCATATTCATAACAAACATTCACATCATATTCTTCATCAACTTCACTCAACAACTTCAAAATAGCCAATCTCCCAGCTCCATCACAATCAACAGTAGTCTCACTCGACCTACTAACATCTACCTCAACAACCAACCCCTTATCTAAATTTATCCCAACACCAGTAGAACCAGACCTATCAATACAATCATCAATACAAACTTCAAAAAAACCAGATATATGACCAGGAATCCAAACACTACAATACAACTTAATCACCCCAATTCAATTCAATTCAATTCAACTCAATTCATTTCAATTAGATTGAATTTGATTTAATATATTTTGTTTTGGGTTCATCACAATCAACTAGTGAATTATCTTATTTTTTAGGTGTTTTGGTTTGTTTTTTTTGTTTTTGTGGATAAGAACTATTTGTTTTGAAATTTATTTGAATTGAGTGTTTGGGTTTTGGTGTTTTTTGTGTTTGAATTATTATTTTAGGGATTTTTTACTGTAAGTATACGAAATATTTAAGTGGAGAAAGGAAGGATGAAGAAAACAGCACAGAAGTTAAGGGTACTAATCCCCTCTTCGTTAACTGTCGAGTCTAGAGATAAAAAAGTTAAGACGGTGAAGATCGGGTATGTTGCTAGGGCTGCAGCGATTTTTAAGGTTGATAGTATACGGATATACAGGGATCGGGCTCATGATGAGTCTGATTTGATAAAGAAGGTTCTTGAGTATTCGGAGACTCCTCCATACTTGAAGAAGAAGGTCTTTGGGTTGGATGATGACCTTAGATATGTTGGCACTATACCGCCACTGCAGATTCCGAGCCATAACGTTGAGAAGGAAACTGAGGTTGGTGAAGTCAGAGAGGGGTTTGTGTTAGAAAAGTTTGGCGATGAGAGAGTAGGTTCTGATTACTGCGCAAGGGTGTATATAGGTCTAGAAAGACCAGCCCTTCTCGCTAATTGTAGTGATGTAAGCGAGAATCAGCGCATAACTGTCAGGACTATTTCCTGCGATGACAAAATAGTGGTAGAAAAGGTCCCACAGAGTGAAGTACCCTTGTATTGGGGATTCGATGTAGGTATCTGTGACCTAGATACTGAGCTTAGAATGCTTAAAGAAAGAGATTGGAGTATAATATCCACTTCTAGAAAAGGAGAAGTTGTGGAACCAAACTCCATCAATAAGTATCTTTCAAACAGAAATGCAATTATATTCGGGTCTCCAGATGAAAGTGTAAATCAGATTACGGATAGAATGGACCTTGTTGACCAGGAGATAAACACAATTCCAGATCAAGGTACAAAGACAGTTAGAACAGAAGAAGCAATCCACTCCACATTGACAATATTGAACTTGAATAGAAAGTAAGGTGGTTAAAGAAATGGTTAAGAAAAATAGACCAAGAAAAGGGTCGCTGGCATACAGCCCGAGAAAACGAGCAGCGAGTGAGGTGCCCAGAGTTAGGGCGTATCCAGACATAGAAGCAAACAGGCTTTTAGGCTTCGTAGGTTACAAGGCCGGTATGACCGATGTTGTTATGGTCGATGATAGACCTAATTCAGTGACAGAGGGATCTGAAATATCAGTTCCTGCAACTGTAATAGAGACACCGGAGGTCGTAGCGACCAGAATAAGGGGATATAAAGAAACTCCATACGGAATGAGACCCCTGGTAGAAGCTGAAGCCGGAGAATTCGATTATATTGAAGAAGAAATTAATGAAGGAAATGTTGACGAATTGAGAGTAACAATACAAACATCTCCAGAACTAGTGTCAGGAATACCAAAAAAGAAATCTGATATAATGGAGATCCCTTTAGGCGGATCAATGGAGAGTCAAGCCGAGTATTCTAAAGAGATACTTGGAGAACCTATTAAGGTTTCTGAGATATTTGAAAACGGAATGTACGTCGACGTTTCTGCAGTTACTAAAGGAAAAGGCACAGAAGGTCCCGTAAAGAGATGGGGCGTTAAAATACAGGGTAGAAAGGCACAGAGAAAGGGTAAGGGAAGACATATCGGTAACCTCGGTCCATGGCATCCAACACACGTTAGATGGCAGGTTCCACAAACAGGTCAAAAAGGATATCACCAGAGAACAGAGCTGAACAAAAGAATCCTGATGATAGATGACGATGTTTCAAAAATCAATCCAAATGGAGGATTCACCCAGTACGGTGAAATCAAAAATGAATACCTACTTCTAAAAGGCAGTGTACCAGGACCTACAAAAAGAATGGTTCGAATACGAGATGCAATACGGCCAAAAGGAGTAGAGGGACAAGTTGAATTAAAACATGTCTCTACTGAAAGCAAACAAGGGGTGTAACCAATGGCTAAAGTCTATTCAACATATGCAGAAGAAAAAGGAGAAAAAGACCTCCCTGATGTATTTAAAACACCATACAGGCCAGACCTAATAAATAAAGCATTCCTATCAATACAGTCAAATAAAAAACAGCCATACGGATCCAACGAACTATCAGGTAAACGTACAACAGCCGAGTCATGGGGTGCAGGACGAGGTGTCGCAATGGTTCCAAGAATCAAAACAGGAAGACGAGCAGCATTGGTGCCACAAGCAGTAGGTGGAAGAAGAGCCCACCCACCAAAAAAACAGAAAGATTTCTCTAAAGAAATAAACAAAAAAGAAAAACAACTTGCCCTCAAAAGCGCTGTAGCAGCAACGGCAGATTCTGACTTAGTTAAGTCACGTGGACACAAAATCGAAGACTCACCGATAATAGTTGAAGACGAATTCCAAGAAATCAAAAAAACAAAGAGAGTTTCAGAGTTCTTAAAACTAATGGACCTATGGGAAGACGTAGAGAGAGCTAAAAATGGAACTAAAAAGAGAAAAGGGAGTAAAAAAGTTCCAAAAAGCCTTTTAATCGTATATGACGAAGACAAAGGCATCTACAGAGGAGCAAGAAACCTACCAGGAGTGGACATAATAGACGTAAAAAACCTAAACATCGAGTTATTAGCTCCAGGTGGAGACGCAGGTCGACCAACAATATGGACCGAATCAGCTATAGAAAAAGCAGAGGAGGTTTTCTAAATGTCAATAATAATAAACCCCGTAGTAACTGAAAAAGCTACAAGAGTAATGGAACAAAACAACTCCCTAACCTTCATCGTCAACATAGACGCAACAAAAAACGAAGTTGCCGACGAAATCGAATACATGTACGGCGTTGAAGTAGAAAACATAAACACAATGATAACTCCTCAAGGAAAGAAAAAAGCAATCATAACCCTTTCTTCCGATTATGATGCAGAAGAGATAGCAGGAAGAATAGGAATATTCTAAGGTGATAATTATGGGTAAAAGAACAAGATCACAAAGAAGTGGACGGGGCAACCTGTATTCAGCCCCCTCACATAAATATAAAACTAAAATAGGACATCCTTCTGCAGATGAAGACCTAAAAGGTGAAGTAATCGATATAGAACACGACCCAGCTAGAAACGCTCCAATAGCCAGAGTAAAATTCAGCAACAACGACGAAAGACTGGTGCTGGTACAAGAAGGAATCTCAACCGGAGACAAAATAGAGTGCGGAACCGAAGTAGAAATAGCTCCAGGAAACACCACATACCTAGCTGAAATACCAGAAGGAACACCAGTCTGCAACGTAGAAGGAAAACCCGGCGACAAAGGAAAATATATCCGAGCATCCGGAACATACGGAATATTAATAGCACACGATATAGGCAAAGCAATAGTACAACTACCATCCGGAGAACTGAAATGGTTCAGCCCAAAATGCAAAGCAACAATCGGAGTAGTCGCAGGCGGCGGCAGAACAGAAAAACCATTCGTAAAAGCCGGTAACAAATTCAAAAAAATGAAAGCAAAAGGCGGAAAATACCCAACAGTTAGGGGAGTCGCCATGAACGCCGTAGACCATCCATTCGGTAGCGGTCGTACACAAACCCCAGGAAGATCCAAGTCCTCAGCAAGAGGCGCATCACCAGGAAGAAAAGCTGGTAGCATAGCGTCAAGTAGGACTGGAAAGAGGTGATTTAAATGGTTCGTGAAGAGTTCAAATATAGAGGATACACACTTGAAGAATTAAAGGAAATGAATCTGGACGAATTAAAAGAAATACTACCGTCCAGAGCAAGAAGAAAGATAGAGAGAGGCCTTAACGAAGAAGAGAAAAAACTACTCGAAGAAATACGAGAACTACAAGACTCCAGCGAAGACATAGTAGTGAAAACACACCTACGAGACATGATAATACTACCCGAATTCGTAACCCTAAAAATCGGAATCCACAACGGAAACGACTTTGAAGTCATCCGTGTAGAACCCGAAATGATAGGACACTTCATAGGCGAGTTCGCAACAACACGAAAAGACGTCAAACACGGCGGACCAGGTATCGGTGCAACCAGGTCATCAAAATACGTACCACTCAAATAAAGGTGAAAAAACATGGCACAGTATGACTATTCAGTTGACCCCGACCCCGAAAAAACATCCAAAGCATACGGAAGAGAACTACATATCTCACCAAAAGACTCCGTCGAAATATGCAACTACATACGCGGAATGAAACTCGATAAAGCAAAAAACACACTTCAAAAAACAATCGAAAAAGAACAACCAATCCCATATAGAAAACACAACTCCAACAAAGGCCATAGAAAAGGACTGCAAGGATGGGATGCAGGAGGCTACCCCGAAAAAGCAGCATCAGGCATACTAAAAATACTAGAAAACGCAGAAAGCAACGCAGAATACAAAGGACTAGACAAAGAAAAACTAAAAATCAAACACATAGCAGCAAACCGCGGCCGACAACTACCAGGAATGATGCCCAGAGCATTCGGAAGAGCAACACCAAGCAACACATCAACAACAAACATCGAAGTCGTATTGGAGGAACAATAATGGCTATCCAAAAAAAGTTCGTAAAAGATGGAATAAAAAAAGCAGAAATGGACGAATTCCTATCCAAAGAAATAGACAGAGGAGGATACGGAGGAATCGACATCAACAGAACACCAACTGGAACACAGATTGTATTATACGCAGAAAAACCAGGAATGATAATAGGTAAAGGCGGAAAAAGAATAAGAAAACTAACCAGAAAATTCAAAGAAAAATTCGACCTCGAAGACCCATCAATAGAAGTAAAAGAAGTACAAAACCCCAACACAAACGCCCAAGTCGTAGCACAAAGACTAGCAAACGCCCTAGAAAGAGGATGGTACTTCAGAAGAGCCGGATACTCAACACTAAGAGACATAATTGACGCAGGAGCAATGGGAGCACAAATCGTACTCTCCGGAAAACTAACCGGCTCAAGATCCAGAGTAGAAAAATTCACAGAAGGATACATAAAACACTGCGGCCAACCAGCACAAGAAATAGTCGATGAAGGACAAGCAGTAGCCAAAAAGAAACTCGGAACAATAGGAGTAACAGTAAGAATCATCCACGAAGGAGCAACACTACCCGACGAAGTCGAAATCGTAGAACCCGGAGAAATCGACGAAGAAGAAATAGAACTCACAGAAACAAAACAACAACCAGAAACAAAAGAAACCGAGCCAGAGGAACCTAAATCTGAGGAAACTGAGATTGAAAGTGAAGGCGAAAGTGAAGCAGAGATAGAGCCTGAAGAGGATGAAGAAGAAAAGAAAGACATCGTCGTTTGCCAAGTTTGTGGAGAAGAATTCAAGGCAATTACCGGAAGCCACCTAGCAACTCACGATATCGATATGGATGCCTATAAAGAGAGTTATCCGGATGCAAACATAACACCAGGTGATTAATATGGCGATATTGAAGACAGATGAAATAAGAGAGATGGCTGTTGAGGAACGTGAAGAAGAACTAGAGTTGCTTGAAAACGAGTTGGTCAGCCTTAGAGCTCAAGAAGCAGCTGGTGGTCAGCCTGAAAATCCCGGTAGAATCCGGGAGATCCGGAGAACAATAGCCCGGATAAAGACAGTTATGAGGGAAGAGAATGAAGATAACGCCTGAGAACTTAAAAAGACATGAACTGATTGGGCTTAAAACCAAGGTATTTGAAAGCCCCAACCCCAGTCAAAGGGGTTTAGAAGGTGAAGTGCTCGATGAAACTCGAAAAACACTTAATATCTCAGGTAAGATTATACCGAAACAAGGCTGTTCATTCATTTTCACGCTTCCTGAAGGCATTAAAGTAAAAGTTGATGGGAACAAGATATACGGTTCCCCTGAAGATCGTATTAAAAATTGAGGAATTTTAATGACAGCAAGAGATATTGGTCTTAATGTTAAGAGTCCAGAAAAAGAATGCAATGACGAAAACTGTCCTTTCCATGGCAAACTGCCAGTAAGAGGGCAGGTAATGGAGGGAGAAGTAGTCTCTATTGTAGACGATAAAAGCGCGGTGATTCAGAGAGAATACAAAAAAGAAGTCCCTAAATACGAGAGATATGAAAAACGTAAATCGACAACCACAGTACACAAACCACAGTGTCTCGACATCAAAGTCGGAGACAAAGTAAAAGCAGCAGAATGCAGACCCATAAGCAAAACAAAATCATTCGTAATAGTCGAGCGAGGTGAAGGTGAGTGAGAGGAATAAAAGCCAGTGTAACAAAAGGAATTCAAAGCAAAACATTGATAAAATGCGCTGACAACACCGGAGCCAAAGTACTAGAATTCATCTCATCAAAAGGATACCGTGGTACAAGAAGAAGACAACCAAAAGCAGGTGTAGGCGACCTAATAGTCGTATCGGTAAAAAAAGGCGTTCCCGAAATGAGAAAACAAGTACTAACAGCAGTCATAGTAAGGCAAAAAAAGGAATACAAAAGGCCAGATGGTATAAGAGTAAGTTTCGAAGACAACGCAGCAGTTATAGTCGATGAAAATGGAGAACCCAAAGGAACAGAGATAAAAGGCCCAATTGCCAAAGAAGCCGCGGAGAGATTTCCAAAAATCGCGAGCACAGCAACAATGATAGTATAAAGGTGATTAAGGATGACAAAACAACCCCGAAAACAAAGAAAAAACAGATCTAACGCCCCACTACACAAAAGACAGAAATATATGGGCGTTAACCTCTCAGAAAAACTGCAGGAAAAGTTTGGTAAAAAAACAATACCTGTCAAAGTAGGAGATGAGGTCGAAGTAGTCAGAGGAGACCATAAAGGAGAGAAAGGCGAGGTTACAGAAGTAGATATGAAACAAGAAAGAATCGCGATTGAAGGACTCACTATAAGAAAATCAGATGATTCCCAAGTTCCTGCCTATATCCATCCGTCAAACCTCAAACTAATAGACCTAGATACCTCCGACAGAATGCGAGTAAAACAACTGGAGAGATAATATGCATTTAAAAAGATTAGCAGTTCCAAGAAGTTGGACAGTTTCTAAAAAAACAGACTACTGGGCAACCACACCCAAAACATCCCACCCGAGAGAACGGGCAATACCGATAAACGTAGTATTGAGAGACGTATTAGGAATCGTAGACAGCACAAGAGAAGTTAAAAAGATAATAAGAGATAGAGGACTCCTCGTAGATGGAAACGAAATCAACGACCACAAACATGGAGTAGGGCTAATGGATGTAATCAGCATTCCAGAAGCAGAACTACATCTAAGAACAACAATCGATTCAAAAAACAGACTCAAATTCATAAAAATCGATGAACAAGAAGCAAACACCAAACTATGTAAAATTGACAACAAAAAAATACTCAAAAACTCAGAAACCCAACTAAACCTACATGACGGAACCAACATAACAATTGAAGCCGACGACTACAAAACAAAAGACACAATAAAAATCTCAATACCAACCAAAGAAATACAAAAACACATACCATTCGGAAAAGGAAAAAAAGCATTGATAATCGGCGGAAAACACGCCGGAGAGATAGCAGAAATAAAAACACATGAAATCTCCGATGGATCAAAACCAAACCACATACTACTTGAAGGTGAAGAAGAGTTCCGAACCATAGAAGAATACGTAATAGTCGTAGGCGACGAAGAACCAGAGGTGACACTACAATGAACGCAAACAAGATGAAAAAACCACAGATAGAGAAAGTCGTCGTCAACATGGGCATAGGTTCAGGCGGAGAAGAATTAATGCACGCAGAAGAAATCATGGAAACACTAACAAACCAACAGCCAATCCGAACCCATGCAAAAAAGAACGTACCAACATTCGGTATACGAGAAGGAGAGCCAGTTGGATGTAAAACAACACTAAGAGGAAAAAAAGCAATAAAATTCCTCGAAAAAGCATTAGAAGTCAAAGAAAACAAAATACAGAAAAAATCAATCGACAACCATGGCAACTTCTCTTTCGGAATCAACGACCACACAGGATTCAAAGGAATAGAGTACGACCCCAACGTCGGGATATACGGATTAGACATAACTGTAACAATGGAAAGACCAGGATACCGAGTAAAGAAACGATCAAAATCAAACAAACCTTTAGGCCCAGAACACGTACTAACCCCGGAAGACACAGCCCAGTTCATAGAAAAAGAACTTGACACCAAAGTGGTGGAAAAAGATGAGCAGTAAAGAAATTATAGAATGTAGAAGATGCGGTAGGAAGCAAGGTATAATAAGTAGATATGACATCAACCTATGCCGACAATGCTTCCGAGAAGTAGCTGAAAAAATGGACTTTAAAAAATATAGTTAAATGGTGATTAAAATGAAAATGGATCCATTGTCGGACGCACTTTCAACAATAAACAATGCAGAGAAAGCCGGAAAACTAAAAGCAGATATAACACCGGCATCAAAACTAATAGGAAGAGTATTCGACGTAATGCAAGAAAACGGCTACCTAGGTGAATTCGAATACATAGACAACGATAAAGGAGGAGAATTCAAAGTTAAACTCATAGGAAACATAAACAAATGTGGATCTATAAAACCACATTTCTCAACAAACAAAAACGAATTCGAAAAATGGGAAAAAAGATACCTCCCAGGAAAAGACTTCGGAATACTAGTAATATCAACACCAAAAGGAGTAATGTCCCACAGAAAAGCACAACAAGAAGGAATCGGCGGAAGACTCCTTGCATACGTCTACTAAGGTGATCAAAATGTCAGTAAACCAAATAGAAATACCAGAAAATGTAGAAGTAACAATCGAAGGAAACAAGATCACCGTAAAAGGAGAAAACGGAGAAATACAGAGAACCCTCCAATCAAGCGCAATAGACATCCAGAAAAAAGATAATAAACTAACACTCCAATCAACCACAGACAGAAAAAAACACCGAGCAGAACTCGGTACATTCACATCTCACATACAAAACATGATAAAAGGATCTCAAGAAAACTTCGAATACGTCCTTAAAGTTGTATATTCACACTTTCCAATCAAAATGGAAGTCAAACAAAACAAACTCTACATAAAAAACTTCCTAGGCGAAAAAAACCCAAGAGTAGTCGAATTAATAGGAGAAAAAACAGAGGTAGAGATATCAGACGACGAAGTAATCGTAAGAGGTCCAAACAAAGAAGCAGTAGCTCAAACTGCTGCTAAAATCCAGGAAGGCACCAAAATAAAGGGCAAAGACCCAAGAGTCTTCCAAGACGGAATGTACGTAATAAGTAGGGGATAAAAATGTCGAAGAAATTCAGACGTCAAGAAAGCCAAAAGCACAAAAGAGTTAAAAACAAGTGGAGACGGCCAAAAGGAATCCAAAGCAAACAGCGAAAAGAAATCAAAGGTAAACCCCCACTCCCAAAAGTAGGTCGTAAACAACCAGAAGAAAAACGAGGAATACATCCATCAGGATACAACGAAGTACTTGTCCACAACACAAAAGACCTAGAAAAACTAGGTGAAAACGATGCAGCCAGAATAGGTGGGTCGGTAGGAAACCGCAAACGAGAAGCGATACAGCAAAAAGCAATCGAAATGGACATAAAAATCCTAAACCACAAAGAAATAGGTGACTAAAATGACCAACCTAAAAAGCCAAAAAAGAATGGCCGCAGAGATACTTGGAGTCGGGAAAAAAAGAGTTTGGATAGACCCAAACAGAGTTGAAGACATATCCATGGCAATAATGAAAGACGACATACGAGAACTCATAGAAGAAGGAGCCATAAAGAAAAAAACAATCAAAGGACAAAGCCGAGGAAGAGCCAGAAAAATCGACGAAAAAAAGAAAAAAGGAAGAAGAAGTGGCCATGGAAAAAGAAAAGGAAAAAAACACTCCAAAATATCCAAAAAAGAAAAATGGATAACAAAAGTCAGAGCACAAAGAAAAAAACTCAAACAACTAAGAGACGAAGGCGAAATAACTAGATCCGAATACAGAAAACTATACAAAAAATCTAAAGGCGGAGAAATCCGAGACTTAAAACACCTAGAGAGCTTGGTAGCACAAACAGAAGGTGCTAAAGAATGACTGAAAGAATACCACTTAAAAGAAGAATAAAAGATAAAACAGACTACAGCCAGAGATTAGAACTACTAAAATCAGGTAAACCTAGACTGGTTGTACGAAGAAGCCAAAAATACTTCACAGTTCAAATAGCCAGATACGACCACCAAACAGCTTCAGACCACATAATATGCGGATGCAACTCAAAAAACCTCAATAAATACGGATGGAAAGCATCAGGAGGAAACACATCCGCAGCCTACCTAACAGGCTACAAATGTGGATTAAAAGCACTAAACAAAGACATCAACACCGCCATACCAGATATCGGAGTTAACAGAATATCAAAAGGCTCAAACCTATTCGCAGCAATAAAAGGCGCAGCAGACGCAGGACTACAAACACCAATAAACGAAGAAATAGCCCCATCCGAAGAAAGAATCAGAGGCGAACACATAGCAAACTACGCAGAAAAAGGCGATTTCTCACAATACAGAGAAAAAGGACTCGACCCAGCAGAACTACCAACACACTTCGAAACAGTAAAACAAAACATAAAACAAGAAATTGGTGATTAAAAATGTCAACCGCACAAAACCAACATACAGAAGAATGGATACCTAAAACAAAACTAGGAAGATTAGTAGCCTCCGGCGAGATAACAACAATAAAAGAAGCATTAAACTCAGGCCTACCACTAAAAGAAGTAGAAATAATAGACCAACTAATAAACGTCGAAGAAGAAGTTCTCGACGTAAACATGGTTCAGAGAATGACAGACTCAGGCCGAAGAGTAAAATTCAGAACCCAAGTAGTAGTAGGGAATAGAAATGGATATGTAGGGCTAGCTGAAGCCAAAGACGAAGAAGTTGGTCCAGCAATACGCAAAGCAATAAGAAACGCAAAACTGAACCTAATCGACATCAGAAGAGGATGTGGATCTTGGGAATGTGGATGTGGAACAAACCACAGCATACCAATAAAAGTAACTGGAAACGGAGGAAGCACACGAGTTACACTACTACCTGCACCAAACGGAATAGGCCTAGCAGCAGGAGAAACAGCTAAAAAAGTACTAGAACTAGCGGGAATCAAAGACATATGGTCATCAACCAAAGGAGAAACAAGAACTACAATAAACTTCGGAAAAGCCACATTCGACGCACTTAAGAAAACAGCTATGGTGAAAATGCCAGAGAGAGATGATTAAAGATGTATGCAGCAATCCGAGTAAGAGGAACCGTAGGAGTTAGAAAAGACATAACTAAAGCACTAGAACACCTCAACCTAAACCGACCTAACCACTGCGTCCTACTAAAAGAAAACGAAACCAACCAAGGAATGCTACAGAAAACAAAAGACTACATAACATGGGGAGAACTCAACAAAGATGGAGCCAAACACCTACTCAAAAGAGCCGACTACAAAAACGGCGAGCTAGAAGAAATCACCGAAAAACACGGTTCAATCGAAGAAATAGCAACAAAAATACTCAAAGAAGAAATAAAACCCGAAGAAATAAACATGAAACCAGTGATAAGACTCCACCCACCAAGAAAAGGATACAAAAAAACAAAACGCTCATACACCGAAAACGGAAGCCTCGGATACCGAGGAGAAGAAATCAACAAACTAATATACAGAATGAGGTGAATCAAATGGGAAATAAAAAAAGAGGATCCCGAACACATGGAAAGGGACATGGAAAAAGCCATAGAGGCGCAGGACATCGTGGAGGCCGTGGAAAAACAGGACGAGGCAAACACAAAAAAAGCAGCGGACATAAATTCGGAAAATACGGCTTCAACCGCCCACCAAAACTAGTAACAGAAAACGAAGTAATAAATATAGGTCGTTTAGACGAAATAGCCCACCACCTAGTTGAAACAGGACAAGCAGAAAAAGAAGGCGAAACCATAATCATAGACACAAAAAAACTCGGAATAGACAAAGTACTAGGACGAGGAGACATACAACAAAACCTCAAAATAATAGCAGAAAACTTCTCAGAAACAGCAATAAACAAAATAGAAAAAGCAGGTGGAGAAGCAGAGGAAAAACAATGACCCTAGTAGTACTCACAGGCTCACCAGGAGTCGGGAAATCAACCGTCGCCAACAAAGCTCTACAAAATACCACAAAAGAATACAAAACAGTGAACTACGGCGACAAAATGCTAGAAGTCGCAAAAGAACGAGGCTGGGTTGAAGATAGAGACCAAATGCGAAAACTAGATCCAGAAAAACAAAAAGAAGTTCAAAAAATAGCTGGAGAAAAAATATCCGAGATGTCAGAAACCCAACCAATAATCGTAGACACACACAGCACAATCAAAACCCCACAAGGATACCTACCAGGAATCCCAGAATGGGTATTAAAACCACTAGACCCAGACACAATAGTAGTAGTCGAAGCCCAACCAAAAGAAATAATTAATAGAAGAGAAAAAGACGCAGGAGAAAGAGTAAGAGACAAAGAAACAACAAAAGAACTAGAACAACACCAAGAAATGAACAGAGCAGCTGCAATGGCATGTGCTGTACTAAACGGCGCCACAGTAAAAATAATAGAAAACCCAGATGGAGGCCTAGAACAGGCCGCTGAATCCTTATTAAAGGTGCTTAAATGAGTCGAGAGGCCCTGAAAGACCTAATAGAAAAAATAGTACTTTTCTTAGCAATAGGTCTGATGCTGGCCATATTTCTCGACCCAACATTCTTCCCAACACTAGGTGAAATAGCCAACAACATCGTACTAAACCCATTAACAGCCTTACCAGTTGAACTCGCAATAATGGCCGTAGCAGCCTTCAACGGCCTACTAAGCTCTATAGCTCAGAAATACGGAATGGACATGGAAGAACAGAAAGAAAGACAAGAGAAAATGAAGGAACTATCCAATAAAATCAAAGAAGCAAGAATGTCTGGAGACCAAGGAAAACTAAAAAAACTAGAACAAGAAAGAACCGAACTCACACAAGAACTCATGGGAAACCTAACAAAACAATTCAAACCAATGCTCTACATACTACTAATAACAATACCATTCTTCGCATGGGTATACTACGTAACAGACCCAGCAAACGCAATATACGAAGCACCAAGCATGCTACTACCATTCATCGGAGAAGTAGATTTCTCCGCAAGAGTATGGGGCACAATACCAACATGGATAATATGGTACATAGTCTGCTCAATACCAATAAGCCAAGTAGCACGTAAAACAATGAAAGTCGGTATCTAAAGGAGACAGAAAACATGATAGTAGCCGTAAGTGGTCCAGCCGGCGCTGGAACAAGCACAACATCCAGAGCAGTAGCAAAAAAAGCAAAACTCAACCACATATGCGCTGGGCAGATCTTCAGAGAAATGGCAACAGACAACAAAATGACACTTGAACGATTCAGCGAGTACGCAGAACAAAACCCAGAAATAGACCACAAAATAGACCAAAAACAAAAAGAAATCGCAGAAAACAAAAACAACATACTACTAGAAGGCCGTTTAGCCGGATGGATGGCAGAAAACGCAGACATAAAAATATGGCTAAAAGCCCCACTCAAACTAAGAGCCAAAAGAGTAGCAAAACGAGAAAACATACAACTAAAACAAGCACTCCATGAAGTAAAAGAACGCGAAAAATCAGAAAAAACAAGATACCAAGAATACTACCAAATCGATATAGACGACCTCACAATATACGACCTCATCATCGACACAGCAAACTGGAACAAACAATCCGTAATCAACATCATCGACACAGCAATAAACAACTACAACGAAGAAACAGGATAAGATTTAGTATAATATAAGAACAACCAAATGAATACTGCCGGGATGGCCGAGTGGAAAGGCGCATGCCTGGAACGGTACAACCCAAGAAAGCATGTGAGGCTTCCGCCTCTCGAGGGTTCAAATCCCTCTCCCGGCGTTAAAAAAACAAAAAAGGTTAGTGTTAAAATGTCAGATAGTTTTAGACATATAGTAAGAATTAAAAATACGAACATTGAAGGAGACAGGAGGGTAGATTACGCTTTAACTGGAATCCAAGGCATAGGTCAGAGAACTGCTAAAGCAATAACCAAACTAAGCGGAGTCAACCCCGAAAAGAGATTAGGAACAATAAAAGACGAAGAAGTCGAGAAAATCGAAGAAGCAATCGACCAACTCGAAGAAGAAGCACCAGGATGGTTCCTAAATAGAACAAAAGACTACAAAACAGGAGAAGACAAACACGTAATCGGCTCCGACCTCATAGTAACACACAGACAAGACCTAGACAGAATGAAAAAAATAAACAGCTACAAAGGAGTCAGACACAAAAAAGGCAAAAAAGTCAGAGGACAGAGAACCAGATCAACAGGAAGATCAGGAACAACAGTCGGTGTCAAACGAGCAGAACTACAAAAACAAAAATCAACAGATGAGGACTAATCGGAGGAAACAAAAATGGGAAGCCCTAAGAAAAACAAAAAAACATACGAAACACCACCACATCCATGGCAACAACTAAGAATGGAAGACGAATCCAGATTAATACAAGAATACGGACTAAAAAACAAAAAAGAAATCTGGAAAGCAGAAAGCAACCTAAGAAACTACAGAAGAAAAGCAAGAGAACTACTAGCGGAAGTAGGTAGAGCCACAGAAACATCAAAAGGCGTAAAAAAAGAAAAACAAGAATTCCTAGACAAACTAAAAAGATATGGACTAGTAAGCCAAGACGGAACACTCGACGACGTACTAGGACTAAAAGTAAGAGACATACTCGACAGAAGACTCCAAAGCATAGTAAACAAAAAAGGATACGCCCGAACACCAAAACAAGCACGCCAATTCATAGTACACGGCCACATAGCTTTAAACGGCCAGAGAGTAACAATACCAAGCTACCTAGTAAAAACCACAGAAGAAAACCAAATATCATACAGCCATACCTCCCCAATGAAAAACGAAGCACACCCAGAAAGAATAGAAAAAGTAGAGGAGGAACTATAAATGAGTGATAAAAGATGGGCAGTCGCCCACGTATACGCAAGCTTCAACAACACATTAGTCACAATCACAGACATAAGCGGAAGCGAAACAATAGCAAAATCCAGCGGTGGAATGGTAGTAAAATCAGATAGAAACGAAAGCTCACCATACGCCGCAATGCAAGCAGCAGAAGAAGCCGCACAAAAAGCCAAAAACAAAGGAATAACAGGAGTACACGTCAAAATACGAGCCCCAGGTGGAAACCTACAAAAAAACCCAGGACCAGGTTCAGGAGCATCAATAAGAGCCTTTGCCAGAGCAGGACTCCAAATCGGAAGAATAGAAGACGTAACACCAGTACCACACGACGGAACCCGCTCCCCAGGCGGCAAAAGGGGTAGGAGAGTATAAAAACATGAACATCGATGTAAGAGAATTTACCCCACAAAAAATCGAATTCATACTAGAAAACACAACACCAGCCAAAGCCAACAGCCTACGAAGAACATTAATATCCGAAGTACCAACACTCGCAGCAGAAGACATCAAAATATACGAAAACTCATCAATAATGACAGACGAAATGCTAGCACTAAGAATAGGCCTAACACCCCTAAAAACACAAATAGACGAATTCGAACTACCAGAAAACTGCGAATGCGGAGGAGAAGGATGCTCCGCATGCAAAACAACCCTAATACTAGGAGGCGAAGGCCCAACCACACTATACTCAGGAGACCTAAAAACCGAAGACGGAGTAGAAATACCAGACAAAAAAATACCACTCGTCAAACTATACGAAGGCCAAGAAGTCATACTAGAAGCCGAAGCAAAACTCGGAAAAGGAAAAGACCACACAAAATGGCAGCCAGCAGTCGCATGCGGATACAAAGGATATCCAATACAAAAAATAACAGACGAATGCGACAACTGCGGCGACTGCGTCGAAATATGCCCACGAAACGTATACAAACTAGAAAACAACAAACTCCAAATACAAAACCCAGAAGCCTGCAGCCTATGCAGCCTATGCGTCCAAGAATGCCACACCGACGCAATAACCGTAACAGACGACAAAAACAAATTCATATTCAACTTTGAAACCGACGAATCACTAACACCAACCGAAATAACAACAAAAGCAACAGAAATACTCACAAAAAAACTACAAGGATTCAAAGAAACACTAAACCAATAAACAACAACCCAAACCCAAAACAAACCAAAACAACGGGGACAAACGTCCCCAACAAAACAAAAATAACCCACAAAACCAAACAAAAATAACTTAATTAAATTAGATTAAATCCTTTTCTTCAATAATACACTACTTTATAGTTAATTTAAAATACTTCCCACTAAACTATATTTATTTTATTTTTATTTTTGTTGTTGGTTATTTTGATTTAGGGAGCGTTATTGGTAGATGGGGTGTTTTTTTATTTTTGGTTTTTTATTTTTTGGCTAAGATTTATGTTATATGTTTGGTTTAACTAGTGTTGTGATGACGGAAAAAATTCTTCGTGTTGATATGGATAGTGGTGATGTCAGTTTTGAAGATGTTCCTGATGAGTACGATGCATATGCTGGTAGGGCTTTAACCTCAAATGTGATTGCTGATGAAGTTGATCCTCAGTGTCATCCGTTAGGGCCGAACAACAAGTTAGTTTTTTCTTCTGGGTTGATAACGGGAACTAGCGCTCCTTCGACTGGAAGGCTTTCTGTTGGGGCTAAATCTCCTTTGACGGGTGGTATTAAAGAATCAAATGTAGGGACTGATTTCAGTCAGGCGTTGAAGAAACTTCAGATACGTGGTATTGTTGTTGAAGGCCAGTCTGACGAATATAAGTTGTTGAAGATTGATAAAGATGGTGTTGATTTAGTTTCTGCTGAGGAATGGTCTGGAGTTGGATTATATCAAGCTTTTGAGGACTTAAATAGTGAGTTTGGTGATGTTAGTGTCTGTGGTGTTGGCATTGCTGCAGAAATATCTGGATTTAACTCTGGAATCGCTTTCAATGATCCTGAGGGAATGTCAACAAGATATGCAGGTCGTGGTGGATTAGGAGCTGTTATGGCATCTCGAGGTTTGAAATACATAGTGGTCGATGACGCTGATGCGCCTGGTGTTGAGATAGAAGATAGGGAGTTGTTCAAAAAGGGCCGTAAAAAAGTTGTAGACGGTTTACAGGAACATGATGTTACCAAGCCTGATGGTGCTTTACCAAACTATGGAACAAGTGTTCTAATAAATATTGTAAATGAAGTTGGTGCTTTACCTATAAACAACTTCTCTGAAGGACAGAGTGAGAAGGCTGAGAAGGTTAGTGGTGAAAAAAAAGCTGAAGAGATTGAAAAAAGAGGTGGGGTAAACCCTCATACATGTAGTCCAGGCTGTATAATCCGATGTTCTGAAGTTTGGACAAAGGAAGACGGGTCAGATCCTGTTGGAGTACTAGAGTATGAATCTGTCTGGGCTTTAGGACCAAACTGCGGTATATATGACTTAGATATTATAGGTGAGTTAAACCGTAAATGCAATGACCTCGGAATGGATACGATAGAAACAGGAGCAACATTAGCAGTAGCCATGGATGGAGGTTTAATAGATTTCGGTGATGGAGAAGCAGCTTTAGAGTTACTAGAAGAGGTTAAAGAAAACACAGCTCTAGGTAAACTTATAGTTAATGGAGCCAAGTTTACTGGAGATGCTTTAGGTGTTACAAGGATTCCAGTAGTTAAAGGCCAAGCAATGCCTGCATATGACCCTAGAGCTGTTAAAGGAATTGGAATAACATACGCAACATCAACAATGGGAGCAGATCACACAGCTGGATACTCAATTTGCCAGGAAGTGTTAGGTGTTGGTGGTAAAAGAGACCCACTTGAAATCGAAAATAAAACGGATCT
Source organism: Methanonatronarchaeum thermophilum (assembly GCF_002153915.1). Lineage (NCBI taxonomy): Archaea > Methanobacteriati > Methanobacteriota > Methanonatronarchaeia > Methanonatronarchaeales > Methanonatronarchaeaceae > Methanonatronarchaeum > Methanonatronarchaeum thermophilum. The sequence continues at coordinate 225,594 of NZ_MRZU01000003.1, read as the reverse complement.
TTCAAGGGAAATGCAAGCAACAACAGCAGCTATAGACTCGGTTGGACACTGTTTGTTCACGGCATTCGCATTACTGGATATCGATGAAGCTTTGGAAGGAGTTATAGAAGAAGTAAACGGTGTTTTAGGAACCGATATGACTGTTGAAGATATACCGGAATATGGAATGGATGTCTTAAAAACGGAGAGAGAGTTTAATAAAGCAGCTGGTATGACAAAACAAAACGATAGAATTCCAGAGTTTATGAGGGAAGAAAAACTACCACCACACAATGAGGTCTTCGACGTATCCGATGAACAACTTGACAGTGTTCACAACTAATTTTTTGGGGTGGTTTTAAGATAAACCACCTTAAATACACTTTCATAACTATGGTTGAAGTAAAACTTTTTGCTACCTTCCAAAAGATAGTGGATTCAAGTGAATTGGAGATTGAGGCTGACAACATAATGGAGTTACTAGGTGAGTTGGATAATAGATATCCTATGTTGGGAGATAGGTTGTTTGTAGATGATGAACTTAGTGATAATGAACTTAGGGATAATGTGATGGTTCTTAAAAATGGAAAGAATATCGAGTTTCTTGATAAACTTGACACAGAACTTGATGAAGGGGATAGGGTAGCTATCTTTCCACCGATAGCTGGTGGATAAAAACTATTTTTTTTGTTTTTTAAGTTTGTCTAGCTCTGTTTTTATTTCTCTAACTGTTGATAGGTCTCCTTCGAAAGTTTCTTCGATGTATTTGACAAATTTTTTGAGTTGCGTTATTGTTTCGTCACTTAAGTGGTGTTCAACTTTACAGGCGTCTTTTTCAGCGTTCTCTTTTGAGACACCAAGCATTAGAAATAGGCGGCGTATTGCTTCATGTGTTTCGATGACGTCATCAGCTATTTCTTTTCCCTTATTTGTGAGAGTTACTCCTTGGTATTTTTCGTAATCGATATATCCTTGTTTATCTAGTTTTTGAAGCATTTCTGTAACGCTTGATGCACTTACATCAAGTTGTAGGGCGATTTCGTTTGTCCTGGCTTTTTCATTTTTTTCTAGGGCTTTTGAAATCGCTTCTAGATAATCTTCTACGCCTTCAGTTACCATTGTTAGATTTTAAGTATTTGATTTAAATAAAATTGTTGAATTTAGTTTTGGTGGTTATTTTAGGTTAGGATGTTTTTGTTTCTTTAAAAATAAGGGTTTAAGGTCTTTTTGCGTGGTTGATTATGTGGCCTATTTCTTTTGTGATTATTTTGGATGCTAGTTTGGATGCGTTTTTTGATCCAGGTACTGCAAATATGGGTTTTTGGTTTTTTATTCCTGCGGTTGCTCTGCTTAGCATAGCTCGGCTTCCGACTTCTTTGAAACTTTTGTTTCGGAAATATTCTCCGAAACCTGGTAGTTTTTTGTCGAATAGGGGTGTGAGTGTTTCTACGGTGACATCTCTTTTTGAGATACCTGTCCCTCCACAGTAGATATATGCATCATGGTTGTAGTTTTTTAGGCTGTTGATTATTTGTTTTTCTTCGTCTTTGATGATCTCTCTGTTTACTTTGTGGCCTTTTTTTTCAAGTTGTTTTTGTATTGTTTTGCCTGAAATGTCGTTTTCTAGTGTTCTGCTGTCGCTTACTGTTATTACTTTTATTTTGAATGTACCTGATTTGTCGTGTTTTTTAGTCATTTAAATCGACCTTTGTTTTTTTGGTGATTTTAATGTTTTCGATTTTGGTGGTGGGGTATTCTCCGTGTTTATTTTTTTCTGCGGATTTCACCATGTCTAGTATTGTTAGGAGGGTTGTTGTTGCTCCGTTTACTGCTTCCATCTCAACTCCGGTTTTACCGATGGTTTTTACGGTTACTATTGTTTTGATTTTGTCTTTTTTTGTTTTGAAATCTATGTCGATTCCTGTTATCGGTATTGGATGGCATAGGGGGATGTTTTCTGGTGTTTTTTTGATTGCTTGGATTCCGGCTATCCTTGCTGTGTTCAGTACGTTTCCTTTCTCTATTTCTTTGTTTTTGATTGCTTCTATGGTAGTTTTTTTTAGTTTGATCTCACCTTCGGCGGTCGCCGTTCGTTTGACGTTGGTTTTGTTGCTTATATCGACCATACTGGCCTTTCCGTTTTTTAAGTGTGAAAAATCAGTCATAAAATAATATAGCTATATAATTAGAGTATGTAGTTTTTTTTAGATTTTTTTGTTTGTTTTAGACGGATTCTACGGATTCTATTTCGGGTATTTCGGATTTTAGGTATTGTTCTACTGTGTTTTTGAGTGTTATTTGGGACATTGGACAGCCAGCGCATGCACCTGTTAATCTTACTTTAACTATTTTGTCCTCTATATCTACGAGTTCTATATCTCCACCATCCATCTGTAGTTTTGGTCTTATGTTTTCTTCGATTAGTTCTTCTACTTTTGTTCTCATAACAGGTTTTTATTGATTTGTCATTTAAATAAATTCTTTTGAATCTTTGTTTTTTATCTCTTTTTGGTGTTTTTGTTGGTAATTTTCATTATTTATTAGGTTTTTATTATATGTGATGACCAGACTTGATGAACGGTTGGTTTGTTCTGTTGTTGAGAATTTAAATGATATTGATAGGGATTTAAGGCGTTTTACGGGTTTGTCTTTTAGGGAGGTTTGTAGGGGTGGTGGTTTTTTTGATAATGTTTTGGTTGAGTCTGAGAAATCTGTTTCTGTTGTTCCTTTGAGTTGTGGGGATGGTGAGATTCCTTTTTTTTCTGATGCTGTCTGTGAGGTTTTGAGGTATGTTGGTTTTGATGCCTCTGTTGTTGAACGTGATGTGTTTGGTATTAGTAGGTCTTTTGAAGGGGATTTTGACGGTGTTTTGATGGCTGATGATCAGGCTTTTGTCGGTATTGATCTTGTTTCTCGTAACGTAAGTGATAATGATAGTTCTACTTCTCGTGCTTACTCTATTTTAACTAGGTTGTTGGTGGAGAAATTTAGTTGTTCATCTTGTCTGCTTGTTGGTCTTGGAGATATTGGTGGGGGGATGCTTGACTACTTGTTTGGTTCGGAGTTGGCTCTAGATGGGTTTGTAGATTCTTTTTTTGTTCATGACATTGATGTTGGTAAGGTTGATCGTTGTTTAGGGGCTTATCCGGTTGAGAGGTATATTGATGGGGTTGGGGAGGTTGATGTTGTGATTGATGCAACCCCATCTGTGTCGAATGTTTGTTATAGTGACGTTTTTGTTGATGGGGATAGTTATTTTGTTTTACCGGGTGTTCCAGTTGGACCGTATCCTGAAGGTAGGGGTTTTTTTGATCCTTTGGCCTTGGGTGCATGTAGTTTGGCGTATATGGCTTTTTCAGGTGATTGATTATAGAAATAAAACAAATAAAATCTATTTGAAGTTATACAAACAAATTTTATTTATAGCTGTTTTTAGTCCACAATAGCTAAATTAAAGCAATATAATTAACCTACGAAAAGAAAGAGACCTAAAATAAAGTAAGTTTTAAATAGAAGTTGTCTACATATCGATAGGGTGGAGATAACATGTCCAAAAACCTAAAATGTCGTGGACTAGATGTCTACGAAGCGGACCTAAGATTCCGCCAAGGCGAGAAAGTATCAGAAAACGAGTGGGATAGAAAAATCCTACCAATGAAGGCAAAAGAATACGTTGAGGAATACGACATAGAGATTGATCAAAGGAAAATAATACCAGAGGACAAACAGCTTAAAAAAGATATTTTTGAAGCAGCTATCGCCATGTTCACAGACATGGGATACTTCAACATGGATCGAGAGAAAGTAATGGAAGTTAATGAAGACGAAATCCATGAAGGGCTAAAAAAAGCTCCAACCGAACTAACAATAGGAGCTGGAAATGACGCAGTTTGGATGTACAACAGAGGTGGCAACCCAAGCAGACCACCACTCATACAAGGAGGGCCAACAGGAGCACCTGTATCCGAAGACCTCTTTGTAAAAATGCATCAAACATACGCTCAAGAACCAAGAATAGACACAATAGTTGACGGAGTTCCAAACAGCGTGCGAGGAGAAGAAACCCCAGCAGGAAGTCCATGGGAGATAAAAGGAACACTATTTGAACTAAGAAGCATCCGAGAAGCCTGCATACGAGCAGGAAGACCCGAAATGGGCATATAGGGTCCAGAGACACCGCTTTCAGCGGCAGGACGAGCAGCAGCAGACACCTTCAACGGAATGAGACAATGTGACAGCCACGAAGTCTCACAACTAAACGAAGTTAAAATAGACGACGCAGCACTCAACATGATCGCATCCTGGATCGAAAACAACAACACAATAATGGTTGAACAAATGCCGTTATTCGGAGGATACGCAGGAGGACTAGAGGAAACCGTCCTCGTAGACACAGTATCACACCTTGCAAGCTTCACAACACTAAACGGTTCATGGCATCTAGATGGACCCATACACGTAAGATGGGGAATAACAACATCAAGAGAAACACTAGCCGTCGCAGCACACACAGCAGCCGCAATATCCGAAAACACAGACCTACTTATCGGAAACCAATACTACCCAATCTCAGGACCATGCACAGAAATGTGTCTAAAAGAAGTAGCAGCACAAGCAATGGCAGACACAGCAAGCGGAAGGTCCATACTCTCAGGATCAGCATCAGCAAAAGGTGTACTTGAAGACCACACAACCGCAATGGAAACAAGATGTATGGCCGAAGCAGCAAACGCTGCAGCAGGAATGAAAACATCAAAAGTAAACGAAGTGCTAAACGAACTTGTAGACGAATACACAGAAAACCTAGCAGAAGCCGACGCAACAAAAGACCCCAACAACACAAAACTCGGAACAGGAAAATCACTATCACAATGTTACAACATAGACGACCTAACACCAACTGACGAATACTGGGATGTCTACAACTCAGTTAAAACAGAAATAAAAGAAATGCTATAAAAGCAGATAAAAACACTAAATGTAAGTAAAAAAGAGGTATTTATTTATGTCTGATGAGATTTTGGCGAAGTTGAAGGAAGCTATTGAGACACAGGATATTGAGATGGCGAAGGAGTGGACGCAGAAAGGTATTGATGAGGGCATGCCTGTTAAGGATATTATTCAGGAAGGGCTTGCCAGTGGTATGGAGAAGGTGGGTGATCAGTTTGAGAAGGCTGAGATTTATCTGCCTGAAGTTATGATGGCTGCAGATGCAATGGAAGAATGTATGGAGCTTTTAAGGCCTGTGCTGGAAGAAACAGGTGAAGAGAGCGGTCAGAAAGCAACAGTAGTGATCGCAACAGTTGAAGGCGACATACACGAAATCGGAAAGAAAGTAGTGGCCAGCATGCTAAGAGGAAACGGATACGAAGTAGTCGACCTAGGAAGAGACATACCAGTAGACGACTTCGTACAAGCAGTAAAAGACAGCGACGCAGACATCGTAGGCGCATCAGCACTAATGTCAACAACAATGCCAGAACAAAAAAGAATCCAACAAGCAGTAGAACCACTCGGCGTAAAAACCATCTACGGCGGAGCACCCGTCACCCAAGAATGGGTAGACGAAGACGTAGGCGGAAACGCATACGCACCAAACGCAGCAGCAGCCGTAAAAGCACTAGACGAAATAATCTAACAGAACGTGTAATTGAGGTTTTTTCCTCATTACATACTTTTTTTATTTTTTTTATATCTAGTTTTTAAGTATGGTTTGAAGTTTTAATGTATGTGTTTTTGTTTTTTTGTAGGTGTTGTGCAAACTTTTTTCGTTTTTAGTCACCATTGTTATTTGTTTGGCGTAATATTTATTTGAAACTTTGATTTATTTTGATGGAGGAGTTTTAATGGTTAGTGTTGGTATAATTGGTGGTACTGGATATACTGGGTCTGAGTTGCTTAGGTTTTTAGTGAATCATCCGAAGTTTGATGTTGAGTTTGCGACATCTAGGAGTGAGGAGGGTGTTGAGATTGGGGAGTATATTCCTAGTTTACGTGGATTGGTTGATGATGAGTTTGTTTCACCGGACTCTTCTTTAGATGCGGATCTTGTGTTTACTGCTGTTCCTCATACGAAAGCGATGAACTATGTTCCTTCTTTTTTGGAAAGAGGTATTAAGGTAGTTGATTTGAGTGCTGATTATCGATTGCCGTTCGGTGTTTATGAGGAGGTTTATGAAGTTGAGCATTGTGATGTTGGTAGGAAAGCTGTGTATGGTTTAACTGAATTGCATCGAAGGGAGATCAAGAAAGCAGATTTGGTTGCTAATCCAGGGTGTTATCCTACTGGAGCTATTTTTTCTGCATATCCAATTAAGGATGATGTTGATAGAATATTGTTCGATTCTAAATCGGGGATTTCCGGAGCTGGAGCGAAACCAAGTTCTGCATCTCATTTTCCAAATCTTGATGGAAACTTGAATCCATATAAGGTTACTACACATAGGCATCAAGCAGAGATGAAGATGGTTCTTGGAGGTGAAGTGCATTTCACTCCGCATGTTATACCTGTGGTTCGGGGTATAATGACTACAACACACGTTTTCGGTTGTGATGTAGATGATGTTAAAGGTAGGTATGAAGAGTTCTATAGTGGCTGTAGGTTTATCCGTGTTTATGATGATGTTCCTAAATTAAGTTCTGTTAGGGGGTCGAACTACGTCGATATTGGTTGTTTCAGTCAGGAGGAAGGTCGTGTTGTCATTGTTTCAGCTATAGATAACCTTGTTAAAGGAGCTGCTGGCCAAGCCATCCAGAATGCGAATGTAATGATGGGTTTACCCGAGGATTTAGGGCTTAAAGCTATACCTCTCTCCCCATAAAAACCGTTTTGTAGGTGTTGATAGATATTATTGTAGTTGGTGAATTTAGATGAATATTGAAGAAGTTATGAATCCGGATGTATTTACAGTTAATAATGACGATACGATTAGGGAAGCTGCTTTGAAACTTAAATCCAAGGAGATCAGTGGCTTGCCTGTAGTGGATTCTGAAGACCGGCTTGTTGGAATAATAAGTGAAGCCGATATTTTAAGCACTCTTGAAGAAGATGTTGAGTTTCCTAGAGACCTATGGCTTCCGAATCCATTTGAGTTGATTGAGATTCCTATTCGAACTGCTCTTGACTGGAAAAAATATAAAAAAATATTGGAAGATAAGAAGGAGATTTTAGTTGAAGAGGTTATGACCTCGAAGGTATACACGGTGTCTCCAGAAGACGAGATATATCGAGCTGCTAACCTGATGTCTAAACATAAAATCAATAGACTCCCAGTTGTTGAAGACGGAAAACTGGTTGGTATCGTTGCAAGAGAAGACCTAATCGATTCTATAGTGAATAAACGTGAGAAGGAGTTAAAGGATGAGTGAAAAAGGTATCTGTAGTGTTAAAGGCGTAAAGGCATATGGATTTAAAGATGGTAAAAACGGTATAGCAGTTATCTCTACACCTGGTAGGTGTGTTGGCACCTTCACCAAAAACAAGGTTCAGGCGGCTCCAGTTGTATATTCTCAAAACCTATTGAATGAAGACCCAGGAATCGATAACATAATCGTTAATAGTGGTTGTGCAAACGCTTTCACAGGGGAACGAGGATTAAAAGATGCTAGATGGATGTCGAAACAGATGGAAGGCCGAAACCTTGTTTGCTCAACAGGTAAGATAGGGAGTTATTTAAACCGTGACTGGATTCAAACTGCGGTGGAAAAGGCAGTTAGAAACATTGATACAGAAAATGGTGGAATTGAAGCTGCTAAGGCAATAATGACCACAGACACCGAAGTTAAATCGATAAAAATAGAGAGAGACAACTACACAGTAGCTGGGATAGCGAAAGGAGCTGGAATGATAGAGCCAGATATGGCAACAATGCTCGCATTCATATTCACAGACATAGAAATACCGCAAAAAGAAATGGAAAACAATTTCACAAAGGCAGTTGACAACACATTCAACATGGTGGTTGTTGACGGCGATACAAGCACCAACGATACAGCCCTACTAATATCTACTGGAAAAGCAGAGGCCGAGTACACAAAAAACAAAAAACAGGTATGGAAAGACATAGAGAACGTATGTAAAGAACTGGCCAAAAAAATAGCTGAAGACGGAGAAGGATCAACAAAACTCATAGAACTATCTATAACCAACGCAAAAACCGAACAAGAAGCCCGAAAAGCAGCTAAAACCGTATTGAACTCACCTCTTGTAAAAACAGCAATATATGGTGAAGACCCAAACTTCGGACGAATAGTAGCTGCATTGGGACGTTCAAAAACTAATTTCCATCCCGAACAAATCGAAATAAAAATAAATGGAAAAACCGTTGTAAAACAAGGAACCATTAACATCGATAAAGAAATCACCGAAGAACTCAAGGAAAAAACAATAAAAATCCAGATCAACCTGAATAACGGAAACGCAGAAATAAAAGGATGGGGCTGCGACCTAACACCAGAATACATCAAAATAAACGCTGAATACTGAAACAAAACTAACTAAACAGATAACTAAAAATACCTTAAATAAAAATGAATCCTAAAGAAAAAATAATGGAAATTGTGGAAGGTAGGAACTGTATTTTAGTCTGTGGAATTGGAAATGACATCAAAGGCGATGACGCTGTAGGCCCCTACATCATAAGCCAAGTTAAAGAAACCGGGTGGATTAAAACACTTGATTGTGGTAAAAACCCCGAAGCTTACATAAAAAATATTGTTGAAATAAATCCAGACCTATTAATATTGATAGATTCCACCAAATTCAATGGAAAGCCTGGTGATTTAATTATAACACAAGCAAGTGAGATCGAGAAGAAAACAATATCATCTCATAGAATGCCTATACCCGTATTTAATGAAATACTGCATGAACGCATCAACAATCTAGATATATATCTAATCGGAATACAGCCAAAACAGATCATCTTAGGGAAAGAAATATCAAAACCGGTTAAAACAACAGCAAAAACAGTAATAGAAATAATAAACAATATAAAACAACAATAAACCCTCTTGACCACCCCTTAACTTCTTAAATCTAAAGATAGGTTAATTATTTTATATTAATGCTTAAAAACACATTGAGGTTTTCGATGAAAGGTAAATTGATTACTGTTGAAGGAATTGATGGTTCTGGTAAAAGTTCATTGGTCCAGAAACTTGGGGAACGTTTCAAAGAGGAGACAGATAAACAGGTTTTATTAACGAAAGAACCTACAGACTCTTGGTTAGGAGACTCAGTTAGAGAGGGATTGAAGAGAGAAGTTGACCCTCTTTCAGAGGCCTTCCTATTCACTGCGGACCACATACATCACGTACGGGAAACGATAGAGCCCGCGTTAAAGGAAGGTAATATCATTATCTCTGATAGATACAGTGATAGTTTCTATGCATACCAAGGAACAACTCTCCAGGGAGAACTTGAAAACCCAATCAATTACCTAACCGATCTACGAAAAGACTTCACTATAATTCCTGACATAACCGTACTACTAGATATCGATCCGGAGACCTCTGTTAAACGTATCAAACACGATCAAATAAAATTTGAAAACAAAAAATTTCTAAAAAAAGTAACTGAAAAATACAACAGTATAGCTAATAAAGATACCAATAGGTTCATTAGAATAAACGCAAACCAAGAAATCGATCAAATCACAGAAAAAGCATTTCAACTAATAAAAAACCAACTAGACCTCTAAAAAACTAAATAAAATCTTTAAATAAATATGGTGTCTATATTTTTTAGGTAATATAAGTATTAAGGGGTTTGTGGGTTCCGGAACCATTTTTGGTTCCGGTTGTTTTTTAGTTTGTTTTTGTGTTTTTTGTTAGTGCTATTGTCATGTTGTCTATCTCTAGTATGTCGATTTCTTTACCTTCTGAGGTTGGTGTTTTTATGAATTCTAGTGCTTCTTCTTTTATTTCGATGGTTTCTCCGTTTATGTCTAGTTTGAGGTATCCGTTTTCTATTTTGTTGTTGATTTTTTGAGGGGGTTTTTGTTTTATTGTTTGGGTTATTTCTGGTGCTTTGTCTTTGAATTTTGGGCCGATTATTGACATGTCTGGTTTGATTTCCACTAGTTTTTTGTTGAATTGGGGTTGTTTTTGGGTTATGTAGAGTTCTTTTGCCCATACTGTGTTGGATATGTCTTTTTTGTTGTTTTCTATGTATTTTGGTGAGTTGTATATTTCTATTCTATCTATTTCTTCGTTTAGTGGTATTCCGTTTTCTGATTTGTATCTTCTTATTGTGCTGATTATCTCTTTGAGTGTTTCGCCTTGTTTTTCTATTTTACTGTCGAGTTCGATTTCTAGTGGTGTTGGGTATTGGGTGTTGTGTATTGTTGTTTGTTGGTATTGTTGGTATGCTTCTTCTGTGAAGAATGGGGCGAATGGTGCTAGCATTTTTATTACGGTGTTTATTGAGTGGTACATGGTGTATTCGGCGGCGTAGTCTTTTTCGCTGTATAGACGCCATTTAACCATCTCTAGGTATTGGTCGGCGAGGTCGTTCCATAGGAATTCTCTGGTTTTTTCTACGGCTTTGTTGAATTGGTAGTTGTTCATGTGTTCGGTTACGGTTTCTATTGTGTTGTTGAGTTTGTGTATTATCCATTTGTCTGTTAGTCGGAGGTTTGTTGGTTTTGTGTCGTGGTTGTCTGCGTTTAGGTTTAGTAGTGTGAATCTTAGGACGTTCCATGTTTTTCTTAGGAATCTTGAGGATGCTTTAACGTCTTTCCATCTGAATTGTATGTCGTTTCCGGGTGCTCCTCCTATGGCGGCCCATAGTCTGAAGGCGTCGGCGCTTTCTTTTTCGATTACTTCTTCTGGGGCTACGATGTTTCCTAGGCTTTTGGACATTTTGTTTCCGTCTTCACCGAATACCATTCCGTTGATTAGTATGTCGTCCCATGGTTTTTGATTTGTTAGTGCTTCTGATCTTAGTATGGTGTAGAATGCCCATGTGCGTATTATGTCGTGTCCTTGGGGTCTTAGTTGGGTTGGGTGGTAGTTTTTGTGTTTTTGGTTTGGCCAGCCGATTATCTGTAGGTTTGATATGGAGGAGTCCATCCATGTGTCCAGGACGTCTTCTTCTGGTTTTAGGTCTGGGTTTTCGCAGTCGCATGTTTGTTTAGGTTTTGTTTCTATGGGGTTTATCGGGACTTCGTCTTTGTCTGCTAGTATTGTTTCGTTGCAGTTTTGGCAGTACCATGCTGGTATTGGTGTGCCGAATATGCGTTGTCTTGATACACACCAATCCCACTCCATTTTCTCTACCCAGTCTTCTAGCCTTAGGTACATGTGTTGTGGTATCCAGTTGATTTCTCTGGCTTTTTCTTTTATTTTTTCTTGTTTTACTTTAACGAACCATTGGTTTTCGGATAGTATCTCTATTGGTGTGTCGCATCTCCAGCATACTCCTACGCTTTGTTTTAGTTTTTCTTTTTTGATTAGGATGTTTTCTTGGTCGAGTTTTTTGGTTATTGCTTTCCTACCTTTTTTTACGTCCATTCCTTTGAATTCGTCTGCTGCTTCGGTTAGACGTCCTTTTTGATCTATTCCTTTGATTAATGGTAGGTCGTGTTTCATCCACCACCTTACGTCTTGTTTGTCTCCGAATGTGCAGATCATTACTGCTCCTGAACCGAACTCTTTGTCTACGTTTTCATCTGCTATTATTTCGACTTCGTTTCTGAATATTGGTACTGTTGTGGTTAGGCCGATTAGTTCGCTGTATCTTTCGTCTTTGGGGTGTACTGCTACGGCTACACATGATGGTAGTAGTTCGGGGCGGGTTGTTGCTATCTCAAGTGGTTTTTCTTTTTGTTTTAGGGGGAACTTCAGGTAGTTTAGTTGTGTTTCACGATCGACGTGTTCTACTTCAGCGTAGGCAATTGCGGTTTCACATCGAGGACACCAGTTTACTGGGTGTTCACTTTTGTATACATAATCGTTTTCAGCCATCTCTAAGAATGACCGTTGTGTGTTACCCCAGTACTCGGGGTCCATCGTTATGTATTCTTGGTTCCAGTCTATGCTGAACCCGAGGTCTTTCATTGTCTGTTTCATTTTACCGATGTTTTCTCGGGTTAGCTCCATGCAGTATTCGCGGAATTTTTTTCTGGAAACCATCGATTTGGTGATGTCTCTGGTTTCTTCAACCTTTACTTCGGTTGGTAGGCCATGGCAGTCCCAGCCTTGTGGGAACATAACGTCATACCCGGCCATCCGTTTATATCTAGCTACAAAATCTATGTAACACCAGTTTAAGGCGTTACCTACATGGAAATTACCTGTTGGGTAGGGGGGTGGTGTATCTATTATGTATTTCTTTGCTCCACTGTCTTTGAATTCGTATACACCACTCTCCATCCAGTAATCGTATTTACTTTCCGCAGTCTCTGGGTCATATTGCTTTGGAATCATATGGATGCCTCATTAATATTGATATGAATAATTTAGTTTTTAACAGTTTTTAGGTCGTTTTTATTAGATGGCTTTAAAATCGATTAACTTACTTTGTCTTTTGGTTGTTTTTATTTCTTTTTCAACAACTACCTTCATGAAGTCTTCGGCTGCAATTGTATCTACATCGGTTTCGCCTTGAACAATACATGCTTGTTCTTCAACACCTGATTCTAGCATGTTGTATCCGAAATGAGTCATTATAGCTATCTCTGGCTGTACCTTGGAGATTAGTTTTATTGCTTCATTTGTTGAAAGGTGGTAGTTTATATCTGAGTTTAGGGGTCGGGTTACGTTCATGATTAAAACCCGCACTCCTTTTAGTTTATTTGGTAGTTTATCGAAGTAGGTTGTATCGCCGGTGTAGCCGATATCGCCGTTTGGTGTTTCAACCCTGACTCCACAGCTAGATGGGTCGGAATGATGGACCTTGAAGGATTTGATTTTTACTTTGTTTTTTAGTTCAAAAACCAGGTCATTATCCAATACCTTAACATCTCCAGCCATATCTCGGTGGTATTTAGAGATTACAGGACCGTAGCCATCGATTGTTTCAACACCACTCTTACTGCTCAATAACACACCTCTGTCACGAGTTCCAGCTTTTGTCATGGCTTCTATTAAGGGTTCAACATCTGTGTAGTGATCTGGATGTGCGTGTGATAAAACGATGGCATTTAGAACTATTGGAGATAAACCTAATTGGTTTGAAAGGAGAAGCGCTCCAGGCCCTGGATCCAGATGTATGTAGTTGTCAAAACCATCTATTCTAAATCCACCGGTGAACCTCTTTTGAAACATTGTTGTAAAACGGCCGCCACCGGTTCCTAGAAACCTGATCTCCATGAAAAATACCTAACAAAACTAAGACCCAGATGTTATTAAAATCTATTATAGGGTGGGAATGATGCTGTGGTTTTGGGTTGGATAGTGATTTTGTTTTGTTTTTTCTGGGTTTTTGGTTGTTTTTTCTAAACACCAATCTATAATTATTAATGATGTATTTTATGTGTTGAATGAGTTTTATTGGGAAATTTATAAGTGGACTGGAGATTAGAAACTAACATATTCGAAATATTCTAAAAACACTTTCGAATTCTAATTAAACATGGAGGATAATGTTTTGAGTGACAACAGACCACTTGATATTTTAAACGAATCGATTGGATCACCAGTAATAATCCGCTTGAAAAGAAACAGAGAGTTCCGTGGTACGCTTCAAGGATACGATGTTCACATGAACGTTGTTTTAAAAGATGCCGAGGAATTAAGTAACGAAGAATCACAACAACACGATACACTAATAGTACGTGGAGATAATGTTGTGTATATATCACCCTAAAGGAGGTTGAAAATGGGAAAAGGAACACCATCATTCGGTGGTAGACAAAAAAAACTTCACGTAAAATGCAGAAGATGCGGAAGCAAATCCTACCACGTAAGACAGAAAGTATGTGCCTCATGTGGCTTCGGAAAATCCAAAAAAATACGAAGCTACAACTGGCAAAACAAAAAAAATGGAGAATATAAATAACAAGATGGTCTAAAAATGCACGATGAATGCGGCGTCGTCGGAATAACATCCACAGAAAACCTACCACTAAAAATATACTACGCACTCTACTCCCTACAACACAGAGGACAGGAATCAGCAGGAATAGCAACATACAACAACGGAATGAAACTACGGAGAGGAATGGGACTAGTCCCAGAAGTATTCACCGAAGAAGACATAAACCAACTAAACGGAAAACAAGGAATAGGCCACGTAAGATACACAACATCCGGAGACACCAACCTTGAAAGCAGCCAACCCCTAATGGTAACACACCAAAAAGGAAGACTCGCAATAGCCCACAACGGACACATAACAAACTCAATGGAAATAAGACGACAACTAGAAGAAGACGGACACGTATTCTCAACAGGAAACGACACAGAAATAATAGCACACCTAATCTCCAAACACCTAATAAAAACCGATGACATAACCAACGCACTAAAACGATCAATGAAAAAACTAAAAGGATCATACGCCCTAACAATACTAATCAAAGACAAAATAATAGCCGTCAGAGACCCACACGGAATAAAACCACTCTGCATAGGAAAACACAAAAACGGATACATCATAGCATCCGAAAGCGCTGCAATAGACACAATAGGCGCCGAACTAACAAGAGACGTAAACCCAGGAGAAATCATAACAATCCAAAACAAAAAACTCAAATCACACCAACTAACCAAAAAACAAAACGCCCACTGCTTCTTCGAACACGTATATTTCGCCAGACCAGACTCCATAATGGACGGCAAATCAAACTACGAATGCAGACTACAAATAGGCCGAAAACTAGGAGAAAAATACCCCGTACCAAACGCAGACCTAGTATCACCAGTACCAGACTCAGGAATAACATTCGCCATAGGCTACGCAGAAACCTCAAACCTCGAATACGCCGAAAGCCTAATGAAAAACAGATACGTCGGCCGAACATTCATAATGCCAAACCAAGGAATGAGAGAAGACGCAGTAAGACTAAAACTAAACGCAGTAAAATCAAACGTCAAAAACAAAGAAATAGTACTAGTCGACGACAGCATAGTAAGAGGCACAACATCAAAAAGGATAATAAAAATACTCAAAAAAGCCGGAGCAAAAAAGGTACACCTAAGAGTCGGAGCACCAAAAATAATATCAACATGCCACCTTGGAATCGACATGGCAGACAAAAACAAACTAATAGCACACAACGCAACAACCAAAGAAATAAAACAAAAAATAGGAGCAGACAGCCTAAAATACATCAAAATAAACGAAATGCTCGACGCAATGAACATAAACAAAAACAAACTCTGCCTAGGATGTCTCAACGAAAAATACCCAGTACCAAAACAAAACACAAAAACACTACAAACAAAAATAGAATAAAACCAAAAAACCCAAAACCAGATTCCCTAAATAAAAAAAATAATCAATACTTGTTTTTTATGGCATGGATCTATACCTGTGACATCCTTTTCTAACTAGAGATAGGTCTACGCCTTAGAGATATAGAGATACACAGGAAGTTTATAGTGTTAAGTTTTTTGTTGTCTTGTTTTGTTTTGTTATCTTTTTAGTTAAGAAGACCCTTTCCTCCCGAACGAAGTGAGTTAGGGAGGGGTAGTTGACTTTTCCCAGTGGTTTAGTGCTGTTTTCAGTTCTTTGTGTGTTTCTGCGTATTGTTTTGTGGGTATTTTTTTTGTCCAGGCGTCTATTGCTTGTTTCATTGCTTTGGCTCCTGCTTGTGTTCCGTCTGGATGTCCGTGTATTCCACCGCCTGCTTGTACTATGCAGTTTTCTCCATATCCATCTAGGTTGTTGGCGACTAATCCGGGGTGTATTCCTCCGGATGCTACGGGTAATACGTTTTTTAGTCCATGCCATTCGGTTGTTAATGCTTGTTTACATGCATCGATTTCTTTGGTGTTTCCATGCATTTTTCCATGGTAACTACCTGTGTGTAGTTGTGTTCCTCCGCAGAGTCGTACTAATTTTGAGATGGGTAACATAGATATTCCGTGTTTGGGGTTTCTTGTCATTGCTGCATGCATTGTTCTGTGTACGTGGACGGGTACGTCGACTGCGTTAGATATCATTTTTAATGCTGAGTATCCGGTTGTTATAACGTCAACCATAACCATGTTGGCGCCGTGTTCAACTGCATTAACTGCTCTGTCAACTATTTCATTGCAGCTGGAGGTTATGTTTACTGCGTAGAATGTGTTTCCATGCCCTTCTTCTTTTGCTTTATCCAGCATCTCCATTACATTGACGACTCGATCGATATAGCCACAGAAATCTTGGTTTGTGAGGGTTTCGTCATCTTTAATTAGGTCTACACCGCCGATTGCTGCTTCATATGCAACTTTGGAGGTTTCTTTGGGTGAGAGACCGACTTTAGGTTTTACGATTGTTCCAACTAAAGGCCGGTTTTCCGCGTCAACGAATTCTTTAAGGTCTTTTATGTTATGTTTTGGGCCAGAATACATTTTGACTGCTTTTTCTGGAAACTTTAGGTTTTCGAGTCTTACGTTTTTTAGTTCAGATAATCCGAATAGGTTACCGGCTACGATACTAAGTATCTGGGGAATATTATCATATTCAAATAATTTGTCGGGATAATCAACGACAACGATGTTGTTGTCTTTATCGACGGAGTCTACGGTGGCTTTAAGTTCTTTTTCTATCCAGTCGGTTGATGTATGTACTTGGGTCCAAGTTCCAACCGATTCTTCTAAGGCAATCTCCCTACCTGCCTCTACTAAAGACATCTCACTTTCAACGTAATAGGTTGCTAACAAACTCATAAATCAATATATACATAGCATCCATTTTGTATCTTCCCTTAAAAAATCGAACCATCTTTTAGTCTATAAAAACATTATTTTAAGGTAGTTATTGAGGTTTTTTTTATGGATGATAAAACAAAGGAGCATGCAGTAAGGTTCAACGAAATCGCCGATGAATATGATGAAGACCCGAGACCTGAGTATCTTGAATGTCTTAATGTAGTTGTAGGTTGTGCCGACCCAGATAGTAGTGACATGGTTTTAGATATAGGAACTGGAACTGGAGCGGTAGCTCTAAAGCTAGCTAAAAAAGCCAAGTATGTTTACGGTCGAGACATCAGTGAAGGGATGTTGGAGAAAGCTAAAGAAAAAGCAAGTGAACAAGGTGTTGATAACGTTGAGTTCGGTGTTGGAAGTTTCAATAAGCCAGATGTTGATTCGGTGGACATAATTGTTTCAAACTTTGCTTTACACCACCTAACAGATGAAGAGAAAAAAAATACTATAAATGGGTTTAGTGAACTTGGAGCTCAAAAAATAGTTTTAGGAGACCTAATGTTCTTTAAAAAACCTGATATGGAAAATCCATTCCATAAACCCGAAGTAGACGACCCAGCATATGTTGGAGAGCTTGTGCTCGCATTCACACAAGCAGGTTATTCAGTTACCAACCTGGTTAAAATACACAACGAGATAGGTGTGTTGGTAGGGAAAAAAACACCTGACCATTAACTGGTGATAGATATCAAACAAATCAATTTCAGGATACCAAGTGAGATGGACAAACAGATAGATAGCGTATCAAGTGAGTTCGGTCTATCTAGATCTGAAGTTATAAGACAAGCACTAACCATCTACTTCAACATAATTGGTGACATCGATAAACTCACAAACATCAGAGATCTCTCAAAAGAAGAGATCCAAGTAAGCCACGAAAACACCCGAGACGTCCACTTTATAAACCTAGATTCATTCAACATAAGCATAGTGATCGCAAACTCATCATCGGGAGGAATCGGCCCTAAAGAACATGACAATGTTTCAGTTAATGGAGATGTAGTTGGCAGCATAATAGCCAGAACCGCATTAATCAAAATGCTGTCAATACACGGCGAACCAACAACAATAATGCTAAACTTCTCCAACGAAATGGAAGAAACAGGAAACCAAATAATCAAGGGCGTGAGAACCGAATGCAAAAAAATTGGAATCAAAAACATAGTCATCGGACACAGCGAAGAAAACATAAAAACATGCCAGACAGGAGTATCAATAACAGCAATCGGAGTCATAGACAAAGAAAAACAAAAAACCCGAAAAACCCAGATTAAGGCGGGAGACAAAATATACTGCATAGGAAATCCAGTTGTTGGAGAAAACATACTAAACACAGACCTACCACAACTTGAAGACATCAAACTACTACAAAGAAACAAATCGATAAAAAAAATATACCCAATAGGCCATCAAGGAATAAAAAAAGAACTCACAAACCAACTCAAAGACAAAAAACACCGAATAAAATGGAAAAAAACAAATATAGACCTAAACCGATCAGCAGGCCCATCTTCAGCAGTAATAGCAATAACAAAACCAAACATCGACAAACAAAAAATCAAGAAACGAACAAGAATCCAAACAACTGAAATAGCCGAAATAACCTAAAAATATGTTTACCTTAATTTCAATTTAAGACAAAAAAACGTTTCACCCAATATAAGAAACACCTAACTGATAAAAAATACAATTTCTTTAGACAGTTTTCATTTGTTGATTCAGTTTGTCGGGAAACAACCTACTTGGACTTGGGAGTAGACTTGGAGTTCCATTTTATGGGGAGTTTTGGGATTTAATAGCTGCATGGGTAGTTTTAAGTTTAGCTTTCGCCAACCTACTTGGCGGCTTAAACATAAACTCGGTTTTAATCGCTTTATTCACAGCTGGGTTAGGTTTCGTGGTTCATGAACTTGCACATAAACTATTTGCATTGAAATTTGGTTTGGATGCCTTTTTCAAAGCAGATTTTAGGTTTCTAGTTTTCGCATTTCTACTCTCGTTTTTTGGATTTATTTTTGCAGCTCCCGGAGCAGTCTACACCCGGGGAACACGTACACCTAAACAACAACTGTTGATCAGTTCAGCAGGACCTATAACCAATCTAGGTTTAGCAACAATTTTTTTATTCATACCAGGGTTGGTTGGTTCTTACGGACAGTACATAAATGCATGGCTTGCATTATTCAACATGATTCCATTTAGTGGTTTAGATGGCGAAACAGTCTATAGGGAAAGTAAAACATTGTTCCTGTTGATTGTAATACCAGCTTTCTACTTATCCTTCCTAACATAACCTATAAAGAACAAACAAACGGTTATTATGTTGTACAAAAAATAGAGATATGGTTAGTTAAATAACGTTGTTTTTTATTTGATAGTAGGTCAATATTCTAGAGGTAACTATAGTTATTTAGGTAGTGTTTAAGAAACTATAATTATTTAGGTAGTGTTTGATAAATGAAATTTGTTAATGGAGTTGTAAAATGAGTATTGGGATTATAGGAGCCGGTCCGGGAGGCCTCTCCGCTGGAATGTTATTAGCAAACCAAGGTTTTGATGTAGATATCTACGAAAGAATGGACAAGATCGGTTCAAGAAACTCTTGCATCGAAGAAGACGGATATAGATTCGACGTAGGACCAACCTTCTTCATGATGCCTTTCATACTAGAAGAAATCTTTTCAGAATGCGATAAAAACCTACATGACTATGTCGAGATGACAGAGCTCGACCCATACTACCAACTTGTTTTTGCAGATGGACAGAAATTAAAACCTCAAAAAGACTTCACAGACTTCAAAGATTCGATAGCTGGATTATGTTCAGAAGACCGAGATGGATTCGACACATACATGGCTGACAACCAAAAAAAGATGGATAAAGTACTACCTGTGCTTCAACGGGACTATGGAAGCCACCTATCCCTACTATCAAAAGAAGTTCTCTCACTAATTTCAGTCCTTAGACCCACCACCAGTTTGTGGGACGACCTGAAAAAACATTTCTCCGATGATAGAGTTAAAGTAGCATTCACATTTCAATCAAAATACCTAGGTATGTCACCATTTAACTGCCCATCCATGTTCACCATACTACCCTACATCGAGTACAACTGGGGTATACACCACGTAACAGGTGGATTATGCAACCTCTCAAAAGCAATGGCCACAGCTTTCGAAGAACTCGGCGGTAAAATACACTTAGAAACTGAAGTAGAACAAATTCTAACCGATAAACGTCAAGCAAAAGGAATAAAACTCAAAGACGGAACTGAAATTGAGCACGATGAAGTAATAATAAACTCAGATTTCGCATGGTCAATGAAAAACCTACTTCCCAACGAGAAAAGAAAGAAATACACAGACGAAAAACTCGACAAAAAAAGATACTCCTGTTCAACATTCATGCTCTACCTAGGGATCGACAAAAAATACGAAAACCTCGAACACCACAACATATTCATCACCGAGGACTACAAAGAAAACTTCCGGGAAATCGAAAGCCAGAAAACACTCCCCAAAGACCCATCTTTCTACCTAGCAAACCCCATTAAAACAGACCCATCAATGGCTCCAGAAGGACATTCAGCAATATACGTACTTGTACCAATCCCAAATCTAAAAGCAGATATAGACTGGGATAAACAAAAACAACCATACCGAGACCTAACGATAAAACTGCTCAAAGAAAGAGCTGAACTAAAAGATATCGAAGAACACATCCAATACGAAAAAATAATCACCCCAAAAGACTGGAAACAAGAACACAACGTAGGATACGGAGCAACATTCAATCTAGCACACAACCTCAAACAAATGTTATCACTAAGACCAAGAAACAAATTCGAAGAATACAAATCAATGTGGTTGGTTGGTGGAGGAACAAACCCAGGAAGCGGCCTACCAACAATCTACGAATCAGGAAGAATAACCGCAAACCTAATAAAAAACAAATACGGCCAAAGATAAAAAAACAAAACCCGATCTAAAACAACTTAATGTACTATAATAACGCAATATACTATATAAATAAAATATAATGTATTTCGTGTTGTGCCGTAGATTTGTTGTGTGTTTTTGGATCGTTATTTTGAGGGAGATATATGTTGAAGGTTCGTTCACCTATAACAGGTGAAGTGGTTAAGGAGGTTGAGGAGGCTAGTTTTGAAGAGATTGAGCGTGCGTTCCACAGTGCCAGAACTGCTTGCCAAAGTTGGGGGGAAACGTCGGTTGAAGATCGGGTTAAGTCTATTAGAGAGATTTATAAGACGATTTTAGATGATGTTGATGATATAACTAGAGTTATATCTATAGACAACGGTAAGGTTGAGAGTGAGGCTTTGATGGCCGATATACTTCCCACTCTAGACCTAGCTAAATATTATATTGAAGAGGCTCCTGATATTCTTTCTAGAGAGAAAAGAGGTTCTCCGATATATTATCGGAAAACCAAGTCGTTTGTTGAATATACACCTATGGGAGTTGTTTCAGTAATATCTCCATGGAACTATCCGTTCCAATTGTCGATGATTCCAGTGATAACTGCCTTAACGGCCGGTAATACTGTTTTATTGAAACCCTCTGAGGTAACTCCGCTTGTGGGAGAGAAAATTAAAGAGATTATCGATAAATCAGATATTGATCAAAACCTTGTCCATGTGTTACAGGGTGGTAAAGAGGTTGGTGAGAAACTAGTTGAGATCAATCCGGATAAGATTTTTTTTACCGGTAGTGTTGAAGTTGGTAAGACGGTTATGAAGAACGCTAGTGAGAACCTTACACCATTAACGCTTGAGTTGGGTGGCAAAGACCCAATGATAATTCATAGTGATGCTGATATCGAGAGAGCTTCAACAGCAGCTGTTTATGGAGCGTTTTCTAATTCCGGTCAGACTTGCGTTTCGATAGAAAGAGTGTACGTACATAAAGATGTGAAGGATGTTTTTTTAGAAAAAGTTGTTGAAAAAACAAGTGAACTAAAAGTAGGTCATGGCCCCGACGCTGATTTAGGCGCAATAACAAAACCTGAACAAGCAGACATAATCATGAATCACATAGAAGAAGCCGTGGAAAAAGGAGCCACCATATTGTTTGGAGGGGAAAGAGAAAAACAATATATAACCCCCACCATACTCACAGATACAAACCACAGCATGAAGATCATGCAGGAAGAAACATTCGGACCAACAATGCCAGTAATGGACTACAATAGAATTAAGAAAGCGATAGAATATGCAAACGACACCAAATTTGGTTTAAACGCCAGCGTGTGGACCCAGAACACCAAACTAGCTAATAAAATATGCAGCAAAATAGAAACTGGAAACATATACATAAACGACGCTGTAAAGAACATAGGTAACCCAGAACTACCTTTCGGTGGAGTTAAACAAAGCGGTAATGGATGTTATCACGGGCCAGAAGGCCTCAAAACATTCAGCAATACAAAATCGATCATGATAAACAAAAACAAAAAACCAGAACTAAATTGGTTCCCTTACACAAAAGAGAAACAAGAAACATTGAAAACCGCGATAACTACATTCCATGGAGACATAAACCCACTTAAGAAAATAAGAAACCTAATAACCCTAATCAAAAAAACATGAAAAATGATAGACCCTACATTAAATGGATTGTTAACCCCTACACCACAACCAGTCATAGCAACATTACTAACAATAATCTGGCTACTCGAATTCGTTTTTTATCCATCAAAAAAAGACAAAAAACCACTCCAGTTCAAAGCCTCATACAACTCGATATTAACAGCAATCCTAGTATCGATAACAACATCCATATTACTAACACTTACCCAAACAACAACGAATACAGGTCGAACATTACCATTGATAAGAAACACAGGGATCTTGATATTCATTGTAGGCCTCACCATCAGATATTGGGCTCTCAACACACTTGGCAAAAACTTCAACCGAACGGTGAAAGTGAAGAAAAAACAAAAACTCGTAACTACAGGACCCTACAAAAAAACCAGACATCCTTCATACCTTGGATTAATCCTAATCGTCATAAGCATTCCACTGATACTTGGACAGATAACAGGCCTTATAATCTCAACACTCTTGATAACAACAACATTAAAATGGCGTATGGACTACGAAGAAAAAACAATGGAAAAAGCGTTAGGCAATAGATACCGAGAATGGAAAAAAAAGAGATACAGACTCATCCCCCCCATATATTAAGGAGAAATAAAAATGAAAGAAAAAGCCCTTGTAATAGGCGCAGGCCTTGGAGGCTTGTCAGCTGCTATAACACTAGCAACAGAAGGATATGAAGTAGAGATATACGAAAAAAACAGCCATATAGGTGGTAAACTAAATCAAAAAACCATTGAAGGATACAAATTCGATTTAGGACCCAGCATACTAACAATGCCCCACATATTCGAACAACTATTCGAAAAAGCAGGTGAAAACCTATACGACCACATCTCGACAACAAGACTCGACCCACAATGGAGATGTTTTTTCGAAGACGGAACACAAATCGACCTACACGACAACATAGACAAAATGGATAGCAACCCCGAAATAACAACAAAAGACGTAAAACAACTCAAAGAATACATGGATTACTCCAGAAAACTATACGAAACAGCAGAAAAAGGATACTTCAAAGAAGGCCTCGACACAATGAAAGAAGTAACAGACCACTACGGAAAGATAAACGCACTAAGAAAATTCGACTACCTAAACACAATGCAAGAAGGAATCAACAAAAGAGTCACCAACCCATACCTCCAAAACATAATGGGCTTCTTCATAAAATACGTAGGCTCATCATCACTACACGCACCAGCAGTTCTAAACATGCTACCACACATACAATACGAATACGGATTACACTACATCGATGGAGGCATGTACAACCTAGCCATAGCAATACAAAAAATACTAGACAAACACAACATACCCGTACACAAAAACGTAGAGATAACCAAACTCAAAACAACAAATAACAAAATAACACACGCCATACTCGACAACTCAGAAGAAATACCCGCGGACCTATTCATATCAAACATGGAGACAGTTCCAACATACAGAGACCTAACAAAAGACAAAGAACTCGCCACAGAATACGACAACAAATACGAAGCATCATGCAGTGGATTGGTAATACACCTCGGAGTCGACAAAGAATACCCAATGCTACAACACCACAACTTCTTCTTCTCCAAAAACCAAAAAGAACACTTCCAAAAAGTATTCAAAGAACACAAAATACCAGACGACCCAACAATATACCTAGTAGCACCAAAAAGAACAGACCCAAACGTAGCACCAGAAGGCCACGACAACCTAAAAATACTACCACACATACCACACCTAACAGACAAACCACCAACACCACAACAATACCAACAACTAAAACAAAAAGTACTCAACAAACTAGAACGAATGGGCCTAAAAGACCTACAAAAACACATAGTATACGAAGAACACTGGACACCAAGAAACATAAAAAAACTATACAAATCAAACAGAGGATCAATCTACGGAGTCGTATCAGACAAAAAGAAAAACAAAGGATTCAAATCACCCAAAAAAAGCACCAAATACCAAAACCTATACTTCGTAGGCGGCAGCGTAAACCCAGGCGCAGGAATGCCAATGGTAACACTATCAGGCCAAAAACTCCATAAAAAAATAAACTAAAACCAAACTCACAAAAAAACACCGAAACAATATGGAGGTAAATCCAAAACCCCAGTAAACACCTTAAAACAGATAACTATATATCTAAAACCGACTTACTTCAATAACTGTTAAATGAAAACCAATCTATTTTTAAAACCAATATATAATAAGTTAGAGGCTTCTAAAAACAAAACACACCAAACAGACGGCAGTAAAAACAAAATACGCGAAGTAAAACCACCAAACAATCAGCCCGGAGTATTTAGATGACAAAGCAAGCAGTCACAGCCAAAGACCTACGTAAAACATACTATTTAGGTGAACCGGTGCACGCATTAGATGGAGTATCACTAGACCTACAAAAAGGATCATACACAGCAGTGATGGGGCCCAGTGGAAGTGGAAAATCCACCTTACTAAACATCCTTGGATGTCTAGACACCATAGACAGTGGAAAACTAAAAATCAACAACAGAGACATAAGCAAAACCACACAGAAAGACCGGTCAAAAATACGAGGAAAAGAAATAGGATTCGTATTTCAAACATTCAACCTAATGCCCCGACTAACCGCAGCAGAAAACATCACACTACCCACACAATTCACCAAAAACCCCCTAAAACCCAGCGATAAAAAAATAAAAAAACTACTAAAACTAGTTGGACTACAAGAAAGAGCAGACCACAGGCCAAACCAACTGTCAGGCGGACAGAGACAGAGAGTAGCAATAGCCCGAGCCCTAGTAAACGACCCAACCCTAATACTAGCCGACGAACCAACAGGAAACCTAGACACAACAACAGGCGAATCAATAATGAACCTATTCAACCAACTGCACAGAGAAAATAGAACAATTCTACTCGTAACACACGAACCAGACATCGCAGAACACGCCGAAAAAACAATACACATGATAGACGGAAAAATCGAGTCAATCAAAACAAAAAACGGTGAACCCCAATGAGACCAATCGAATCACTCAAAATAAGCATCAGAACAATCGGCTCCCACAAACTACGTTCAACCCTAACATCACTAGGAGTCATAATAGGAATCGCAGCCGTAATCACATTCATGGTTCTAGGAGGAGGATTCTCCCAAAGCGTAACAGGAGAGTTCGACGAACTATACAGCGACGCACCAACACTACTAGTTCAAACAGAAATTCCAATCCCAGGAGGATTCGGAATAATGTACGGAACATCCCCAATATACACAGAACACGACATAAACCAGATAAAAGAAATACCCGGAGTCGACTTCGCAGCACCCTGGGGAATAATACCCACACACCAAACCACACACGGCGACAAAAAAATGACAGGAACCATACAAGTACAAGCCACAACACCCGAGATGTTCACATACGAAAAATTCATCGACGGCCAACCATTCGAACAAAAAACAAACCAAGCAGTAATAAACAACCAACTATTCAACTACTTCGGCGAAATCAAAGTAGGAGACACAATATCATACACAACAGAAAAAGGAACAACAACACTCAACATAACAGGAATAATAGAAGAAGACTTCATGGGAGTCCCACCAGCAATATACGTCCCAATAGACCCCCACTACACAATCACAGTTGACACCCCAAGAGGAACAAACGACCTAGCATACCCATTCATCTGGATCGGAGCAACCTCACTCGAAGAACTACCAACAGTAAAAGACACAGTAACACAATACCTAACAACCCAATCCGACGCAAACCAACTAAAAGGACAAGACGAAAAAATAGTCGTACAAACACTCGACGACCTAATAACACAAATAGTAGAAATAATAGACCAAATAACCATATTCGTCGTAGGAATAGCAGCAATAGCACTAGTAGTAGGAGCAATAGGAATCGCAAACATAATGATAGTAAGCGTAGTAGAAAGAACAAGAGAAATCGGAATAATGAAAGCAGTAGGAGCAAAAAACAGAGACATAATACAACTATTCCTAATCGAATCAACAATACTAGGAATAATCGGAGCCACAGTAGGCGTAATCCTAGGCCTAGCAGTAGGATGGCTCGGAACAAACCTCATGAACTGGCCAATGGTATACCCACTCGACTGGATAACAATAGCAGTAGTAACAGGCATAGCCGTCGGAATAGCCTCCGGACTATACCCAGCCTGGAGAGCCGCAAAAGTAGACCCAATAATCGCACTAAGAACAGAATAAAACCAAACAAACAGATAAAAGTAGACCCAATAATCGCACTAAGAACAGAATAAAACCAAACAAACAGATAAACTACTATGAAAAACAATAAAAAAACAAGAAATAAACTAAAAAGAAGTAAACCAGAGTGAAGTAGATTAAAAAATATATGTATAAAGTAAATTAAATGGTTGGGCTATAACGCCCAGCCAGTATTTAACTTTACTTTATGTCCTTTTGTTTTCTGTTTTTAATTAACAGTACTGCTGCTAATGCTCCAACTAATGCGATCAATGCTAGTAATACTGTAAATCCTGGTGTTTCCTCGATCTCTATCTCAACTGTAGCGTCTTCATACACAAACAACTCGTTATCGATTACTTCATCGCCTTTCTCAGCTGTTACAGTGAAAGTACCTGCGTCATCAAACGTTAGTGTCGCATTACCATGTTCATCTGTTGTTGCCTCTACACCGTTAAACCAGACTGTGGCGTTTTCAACGGCTTCGTCATCAACTGTTACATGGAACTTTAGATCTTCACCTTCAACCCAATCTTCTTCATCAGTAATTATCTCTATCTCGAGTTCAAGCAATGTAGTGTTGGTGAAAACATCCAACTCAACTGTATCATTCAAATACCCTTCCTTCTCAGCTGTTACAGTGAAAGTACCTGCGTCATCAAACGTTAGTGTCGCATTACCATGTTCATCTGTTGTCGCCTCTACATCATTATACCAAATGGTTACATCATCAACAGTTTCGTTATCAGCGGTTACATGGAAATTAATAGGCTCATCAACAACCCGATCCATCTTATCTGTCAAGACATCTAGATTTAACTCAAGCTCTTCTTCATTGTTTTCAGCTAAAACAGAACCACCGATAGCTCCAAAAGCAGCGAAAACCAACAATACAACGATACCAAACGCCAACGCTCGTTTACCATTAAAATTCATTTTCAGTTATTCCCCCTTTACTTAATATATTAGTCACTAACCAATACATATAATTAATCAATAAACTAAAAAAATAAAACTAAAAAAGTAGGACTCTAAAAAATTATATCATGCTGACTATAATGCCGGGAAGAACAATGGATTACGGTATCTCCTTCGGAACCAAACTTGAGACGATGGAGGCGCACCCATAGAAGTGCGCTTAAACAACGCGATGTTGAACGTGAACGGAGACATTTCTCCTACCTACCAGTCGGCCAGAACAGGAATCCACGCTGAAAACCCACAACTTTAGCCCGTGGCTTATCCTACAAAACCAACGGTAAATACAGAACACACAAATAGTAGATGAATATAAAGAAAAATCTAGGTGCCCAAATATGGCCGAACTAAATGAAAAACTAATTGAATTTATGGAGAACAATCCTGCAGAAATCGCAACAATAGATGAAGATGGAAATCCACATATCGCTCCAAAAGGCTCTCTAATCACAATAGATAAAGAAACAATCGCCTACGCAGAGATGTACCCCAATGGACAGACAGCAAAAAACATAAAAAACAACGGAAAAACAGCCATTTCAATTGTAGACTACCCTAACCAAAAATCCTACATGATAAAAGGAAAAACCGAACTCAAAAACAAAGGAAAAATATACGAACAAATCGTAGAAACAATAAAACAACTACCAATAGACCTACCAACACCACAATACGCTGGAATAATAACAATCAAAGAAATAATAAACCACTCAGTAGGACCCGAAGCCGGAAAAAAACTCTAAAAACCCTGCAAACACTAACCAAAAACCCCATAATCACTAATAATAAAGTGAACCTCAATCTTTTACATCGTTATAGAGAGATAAATATACAGAGTTAAAGCCATCACCAAATTTCAAAACCTGATAAAAGAAGACAAAACAAGATAAAATAAATCCAATCTACACATAAAGCCACTATCAACGATACATTACATAAATTCATAACCATAAACCAACATCACTAAAAAAACCAGTTTATAGGTATTGCGAAACCTTCTAACAACTCAATTCTCCCAAGAAGGTTTCAATAACCACACCAAAAATGTTTTTAAAACAAAATAATAGAACCAGATCCAACTATTCATAAACGATGTCAAAAAAACCTATAACAACCAACCCTACAAAACCAAACCCTACATACAATTTTTTTATTTTAAAGTTAGAGTCAGTAAAATCTATAGCCTAAAATAACAACTGGGCTTCTTAGGTATTGATTTCATAGTGATAAGGAGTATTCAACACCTATGTTCAATAAAACTAATTATATTCAGATAGAGATTGGGAACTATCTCTTTAAATGTATAGATGGGGTGTCATCCTTCTAATAGGTTCACAATAAAAGTATTTTTATAGCTGTCGTTAACCAAAGTACGCACTGAGTGTATGGTATAGAATGCAAAGAATCCAAAAAAAAGCCATAAACCCTGATAAAAATCAAAATACAATGTTGGAGCTGTCACTAAAACACCAATTAAAGAAATCAATTCAACCGCATATCGAGAGTTCTCACGAATATAATAAAGCGATAAACCAACAACCAAACCAATAACCACTCCCCCAATAACGTCACCTAAATAATGAACCCCAAGAACAATTCTAGAAAAACCAACACCAACAATATACAAAACACCCAACCCCAACCGCAAACCCCGATTCAAAACACCCGAATCCAAAACAATTAAAACAGTAAAAATTGCTACAGCAACCGCGTGACCACTAGGAAACGACCCTGAACTAAAACCAACAGCCCCCTCAAGAACAGGAACTAAAAACGAAGGCAAATCACTAAAACATACAGCCCCAGAAACACCAGGACGATCAATAAAAAACAAAAACTTCAAAGACCCAAACAAACCATACCCAACCAACAAAATAGGAATCCAAAAACCAAAACCAAAACCCCGAAAATACCTAACCAAACTGACAGAAAAAACAACATAAGAACTACCCAAATAAGAAAAAACAAGAAACACCAACCCTAACCAAAAAGGAACCAACCCAACAACACCCTCAACAAACTCCAAACTAAAAAACAACCCACCAAACATACAAACAAATAATATACACACAACCACTTAAAACAACAAACCCCAAACCACAAAAAAACAATAAAATAAAATAAAATAAAATAAAATAAAATAAAAATAGAAGTAGAGTGTGTGTGGGTTTGGTTTTTTAGGTAATCTCTATCGTTTTTTTAGGTCGGTTTTGTTGATAGGGGTTTTTTTTGTTGTCTAATATTTTTGTTTTGCGTAGTCGTGGACTGCTTTTCCCATCATATGGAAGTTTAGGGGTGGTGTGTCTACGGGTAGTTCGCATCCTGGTCCGATCATGTATCCATGGGGTGAGTGTGCGGCTATCTCTAGTTGCTCTAGACTTTTTTTGTAAATCCATTCTTCTGTTTCACTTATGAATCTAGTTGGTTCTATGCTGCCAACGATCATTGATTGTTTTCCCAGGGTATCTACAACGTCTTGTAGTGGTGTTCTGTAATCGAAGTTGATTGCGAGAGTGCCGGGTAGTTCACTGTAGTGCTTGAGGTTTTTTGTTTGGTTTCCACATGGATGGCATAGAAATCCGGGTATGCCGAGTTCTAGAGCTCTTTCCCTGAAATCGATCCAATGTGGTAAAACAAACTCTTTGAACTGGCTTGGACTTACTAGGTCGTTGGATTCAGTTGGACCTCCATCAAAAGGCATTACAACTTCTCCACCAACCTCTAACACAACCTTTAGATACTCTATCAGGAAATCTACCACCTTTTCCTGCAGTTCATGAACAGCTTCAGGCTCGTCGATTATCCACATCATCAAGTTATTGACATCTGCTATGTTTCCTGCCCAAGTGAATGGACTGCCAACAACTACTGAAACTGCATCGTAACCAGGTGGATAGTTGTCACGGACATAACGAACTCCATCTAAAATACCTGGGATCTCACCAGCCTCCCGTGGATTCGGTAACTCCAAACTATAAACATCTTCTACAGATTTGACAGGATGGTCAACCACAGCTGGAGACTGGAGATTACTTCCTTCACTAGGATACCTATACCTACCGCCAAACTCACCAGCACCCATAGAGGCATGCCCAACTAAAGGCGGCGAGTCAAAACCATACATCTCTTGAACCTTAATATATGACTTAAGAAACTTTGGCCAATCGGTATAACAATCCCTAAGCGAGAGATCATAAACCTGACGAGCTATAAAACCCATCGCAAACGAACCTATAGCAGGCCTATCAACTTCTTTACCTTTAATCAACCCGAAAATACGTTCCTTAGGAGACAAACTACTCATCTATAAAACCTCTATAAAAAGACTAACTAAACAAACTACTATAAACCTTTCTTAAAAAATAAATAATAAAAATAAGTTAATAATTCATAAAAAAAAGATTTTTTATCATGTGAATGGTAAATACAGTTAGTTAGGGTGTTTTTGTTTGTCAAATTGGTCTAGACCATTGCTTATATTTTTATCTGTTTGATTTTGTTGTTTAAATTCTTGATTTTATAGTTTTTTATTTATTTTTTATGTCGGTTTTGTTAATAGAGATCTTTTTGGTTGTTTTTTTATCTCCATATTAGGCTTTTTAGTTTTCTTATGAGTGTTTTTGGTGTTATTCGTGCGTCTCTGACCATTATTACTGTTGAGTTTGCTTTTTCTCCGATTTCTTCTTGTAGTGATCCGAATAGTGCTCCTTTTAGTCTTTGTTTTCTGACTGCTCCGATGCAGATTGTGTCGTAGTTTTCTGCTTGTTTTAGTAGTGTTTTGTGTCTATTGTTGGTTATAATTACTTTGGGTGTGTAGTCTTTTTTGTTTATACCTGCTTTTTTAGCCATTTTTTGTATTAGGTTGTTTCCAGCGGTGGTTTTGTTTGATTTTGTTGTTTCTTCGTTTTCTATTTGTACGTTGAGTAGTGTTAGTTGGCCTGCTTCTTTGTGTTTTGATAGTTCGTGTGCTCTTTTTATTGCGAGTGGGGTGTTGGGTCCTTCTCCTACGAATGCTGCTATTTCTCCTATGGTTTTTTTATCTGTTCCTGTTTTTATGACGCTGACTTCGCATTCGGCTTGTTCTATTATTGGGTCTATTTTGGTTCCTAGTATGTATTCTTTGGTTCCTAGGTCTCCTTCCCATCCGAGTACGAGGTGGTCTATGTTTTCTTCTTCTATTATGTTGGTGATGGCTTTGCTTACGCTTCGACCTAACACTGCTTTTGTGCTTAAGTTTACATCTGCTGTTTCGGCTGATTTTTTAGCTGCTTCTAGTAATTCTCTTTGTTTATCGAGTTTTTTCTCTTCGAATTCTGCTGAATGGGAGAGTGAGGCTTGTGGTGGTACAACTATGACGTTTAATGCGATTATTTCTGATTTTTCATGCATTGATGCGTTTTGAGCTGCTATCTTCATTAGCTCTTTTTCTGTTTCTGGGTTGCTTAATGGTACAAGAACTTTATAGTGTTTTTCTTCATCTTTAAGAGCTTCTCCAGACCTGACTGCATCTCCAAGTGCTCCACCAGTATCTGTCCGTCCTTTAACATAGAAGAAATACCAAGCTATACCGAAAACAGCTATTAAAACACCAACAGTTAAAACGATAGTTCCCATCTGAACTAGTATGAATAAACCGGCAACTAAACCAACTATCTGGACGTAGGGATATCCGGGTGCTTTGAATGATGGGTTGTAGAGGTCGGATTCAACGTTACGCATGACGATAAGGGAGATATGCACCAAGGAGTAGGTTACTAAGTATGCAAAACCAGCAACCTTCGCCAAGGTATCTATTCCCGCTCCAATTGAAATCAAAACGAAGATTATCGCTCCAGTAGCCAATATCGAGCGGTATGGAGTTCTAAACCTACTGTGGATTTCGTTAAACCAATTACTTAAAACCCTGTCCCTCCCCATAGCATAATTGATACGGCTGGCTGCAAGTATCGAAGAGTTAGCACTTGAAACGGTAGCAAAAATTGCTCCAACAACCATAGCAATAGTTCCAACACCACCCATATAGACAGCTGCAACATCAGCTACAGGAATCTCGGAAACAGCAAGCTCCTCAATCGGCAGTACACCAAGACTGATAAACATAACCAAAGCATAGAAAATTGTTGGAGTGATCACAGCAGCAATCATAGCAAGTGGAATATTCCTCTGAGGATTCTTAACCTCCTCCGCAATATCAGCAATAACCTCAAAACCAATAAAACTCACATATATCGTACCAACAGTCATAACAACATTGGACCAACTCTCCGGATTAAAAGGAGTCAACCTACCTAAATCAATCTGAGGAAAACCAAAAACAATGAAAACTAAAATAAGGCCAACAAGAATAGTAACAATAAAATTCTGAAGCCAACCAGCCTCACGAACACCATAGACATTAACAACTACAAGAAACCCAGCCATCAATAAAGCAGCCAGAGAAACCGACAAATCACCATAAAAAAACGCTAAATACTGGCCAAAACCAAGCATATAGAAAGCGGAAGCAAAAGTAAGACCAGCCCACAAACTCCAGCCAGCAATACTACCAAAAAGATTCCCAAGAGCAGTATTAATATAATGATAACTACCGCCAGTCTGAGGCAACCCAGTAGACATCTCAGAAAGCGACAACGCCGCCAACAAAGAAACAAACCCACCAACCAAAAAAGAAATAATACTCGCAGGACCTGCATCACCAGCCGCAATACTAGGTAATATAAACACACCCGCACCAATCATCGTACCCAAACCAATGGTATACGCCCCAATAAACCCAATATCCCTCGAAAGCTCCATTGACGAAATCTTTAGACACCTCAATTACAATTCAATACATAAAAACCCAAGACAAACAAGAACTTCTAACACTCACATTATTCCCTCTCAACAATAAAACTATTCAAAAAACCTGAAACCAAAAAATAGAATATAACTATATATTAAACATAAAATAGTGGATGGGGATTTAAAAAAAATCCCCTAAATACAGTATAGTATTATAAATTACTTGAGGTTAGCACCGAAATTTATTTTGTCATCAGAAAAAACGGCATCACAGAAAGGACAGAAATCAAAGGCCTCTTCGTTATTCCAAACAGTTCCACACTCAATGCAGATAGATCCATAGCCCATGAAAACAAAGCTTTCGTTAGGATTGTCCCCCATCACTTCATCCCCCCTATTTTCATCAAAATACGGTCATCGCTGGGATAGAGACTGTAACAAAGACCTTCATCTTCAACAATCGAACTCACCACTTCAAACTTATTCATCGATAAACTACTTCCAAACTCAACGTACACCGATTGCCCAAGAGCATCACGCTGTAAAACAATCCTAGCACCATTCCCAAGATTTTCATCAAGAGTGTTGAAAACCTCAATAGGTTTAGAAATAACTAACACCTCAGTCTCCAACACAAAAAAAGTTGTTCACAAAAAAACAGCCAATTAAAAAATCACTCACATGGATTACTATGAATTCACTATTTAACTTTTCCGAATTCATTAACATACTAGAAACAGTATTTAGATATAAACCTTACTATAATAAATAAATCAAATATTAAATTGAATTTATAGTTAATTCAAGCATTTTTATCTATATTTTTTAAGAATAGTTAGTTCAATTTTTTATAAAATACAGGTATTCATTCTTTTCTCTTTTGATCTTCTCTATTGATGTAGTCTGTGATTTCCTTTATTTGTCTTATACAAAAATCTACACATTTGCATAGTAGGCATTCACTGGATCTAACTCGTTTCAATTCGCCAATATTTTTTGAAGTCTGTATACATAATGGACATTTTTTCATCACAGATATTTACAGGATATACATTAGTTGGAGATCCCTCATTTTCTAGAATGGAGTAAGGAGAATGGTGATTATAAAAATATAGATATCTAAACACCTATAACTTAAATTCTCCATGAACTATTGTTCAAAGACAAAAAATCTAAGACAGCCTTAGTCCTAAAAAATATCAAAACCAAGATAAGAAGCAATAAAAAATAAAAATTCAATTATACTATACAATACAAATAAAAATTAATTAAATTAGCTTTAATCAAAATTAAAAAGCTTAAATATCTTTAAAAAAATTTGCCCCACTATATTTCTAATATTTGCATCAAAATAAAATATATCTTAAAGAGTTTTGGGTAGCAGATATAGTCATCTATAAATAATTATATAAGTAGTATGATTGGGAAAAATGAAGCGGAAAACATGGTGATAGATAGGGTTGATACAGAGAATTTAAGAAACCATATGTATGCGGTTTCCGCCATCATGGAAGAACTAGCCAAAGAACTAGATGCTGACATTGAACTATGGAGGCGCGTTGGTTTACTACACGACATAGATTATGAAGAAACAAAAGACAACCCTAAAGAACACGCCAAAAGATCAGCAGAAATTCTAGAAGACAAACTACCACAAAAGGGATTGAAAGCCATAAAAGCACATAACCACCAACACCTCGATACCAAACCCAAAAACAATCTTGACCACGCCTTAATTGCAGCTGACGCAGTTTCAGGCCTAATAGTAGCAACAGCCCTCGTAATGCCCAACCAAAAACTAAAAGAAGCAAGAACCGAATCAATACTCAAAAAATTTGACGACACATCATTCGCAAAAAACATAGACCGAAACAGAATCCTAAACTGCAAAAAAATAGGACTAGAAAAAAAAGAATTCATAGAAACCTCACTAAAAGCACTACAAAAAATAGACAAAAAACTAGGACTCTAACCCACACCTAAACCACAAAACCCCAAAAAACAACCAAAAAAACAACCAAAAAAACACCAACAAAAAGATATACAAAACAAAATAAAACCACCAAACCAACTACCTTTTAAAAATAAAATATTTACCAACCCTGGCCTATAAAAACATCAATGAAAAAAATCATAATCAATCGATGATTTTCAAAATTAAAACGTAAAAAAAGTTATGAAACAACTAATTATCATTCAACTAAAAAGCTAAGTGTTTTCACGAAACATTATCACAGGATTGATTTATCCTCAATCTCTCTTAATCGTCGAATAATCTCTTCATTATCTACATCTCCATCCTGGATATCCCTAGACAACTTCTTAACCTTTTCCTCAACCACCAACCATTTATAATACAAACGAAAATGGAGAGTGATAATAATAACCAAACCTAAAATCAATCCAATAGCAAATATAGATTCAACAGACTCAAACACAAACATCCCACTTCCAATTTAACAATCAAAAGTATTTATAGATATCCATAAAAAACCAAAACACCAAATTATGCCTCATATGCAGAGATTTTAAATTATTTTCCCACAATAAACTAACAAAACCTGTAAAATACAAAATATTGTTAGACACCATATCTTTCATACTGGTGGTTTTGCACCGGGGGTGCAGCCGACAGCGGAGAATCCTTTTTTAGAGATACATGGACCCCTAATCAAGTTCTCTAACTTGAATCAGCTTCACAATCAACTTGAAGAGAATAGAGGTAAACTATCAAGGTTGAAGTTTTTCCATAAAATCGATGACAGTCCACACAACCGCACTGACTACCTATTCAGATATGGCCAAAACCAGATTCGGGTTACTACGAGGTCTGCGTTGGTTAAGAGGTTGCCTGATAATAGGTATAAGGCTTCAATTGACCTCCAGAACACAGTTGAATTTGGTGAAGGCCTAATATTCCCTTTCGAGGAAATGGAGAATAAGGTTTTGGAGCGGTGTAAGGGTATGTTTGTTTCTTTTTTGAAGAGAATCCGCTTGGAGTCTAATGGCCAGCTAAAGATTGGTAGGTTAGATGGTATTGGTTTTGAGGGTTGGACGCAGAAACGGGAGTATGCATTCAACTACGGAGAAGATAAGGTCCGTCTTTCGAAGACCCAGAATGGTGTTAGGTTAGCACTTCAAGACCTACCGGATGGTTGGCTTGACCACTCACCACTACCTGGAAGGAAGGCAGAAGCCGAAGGCCTACGTACCCTAGCTCAGGATCTTGGTTTGGTGAGGGCTTTGCGTTCTCAAGATACTGTGACTGAGGATTCTTTGGATCAACATTTTGAAGAACTTGTTAATGAGTTACGTGTTTTTGGTTTAGAGGATAATGATATTCGTAGGGAGGTTGTTGAGTTGAAGGAAACTCAAAGAGAGTTAGTTGAATCTTTAAAGAATATGTATAATTCTTTAACTGAATTGAATGGTGAAAACTGTTTTTCTAAGAAAGAGAGAGATGGAGAGGAGAGTGGTTTGGATGATAATTTTTATGATATGTATTGTTGATGGGGTTGGTTTTTTTGGTTAAGGTTGGTGAGGATCGTGTTCCGTTGCCGAATAATCCGTATAAGATTTATCGGGTCGAAGTTAATGGAAGGACATATCCACGGGTGCCGTTGCCCAGATATGTTGCTTTGATGTTAGGGCTTGACCCTGATTCTTTGGTTGATGATTATCAGTTGGCGATTTATGTTGATCGTAATAAGAGGAAGGTTGAATTGGAGTTAGTTGAGGAGAGAGTTTGATGACGGTTGTTGTTTATTTGAGGACTTCTACTAAGGATAAGGAATCTGAGAATCAAAAACAGGGTTGTTTAGGCTTCTGTATACCTATAAAAATAATTAATCTCTTTTCAAGAATACATAAAACCTATAATTACATCTAAAAATAAGAATATAAATAGATTTATTTCAAAAATAGCATATTATCCTCTAAGTGGTAATCAAGCTACTGTAAAGATTTTATTGAGTTTTTTGTGTTTTATTTAATTTTTGTTGTATATCGTTTAATATTTCTTTTTCTGTTTCTTTTTCTATTATTTTGGTTTTTTTAGTTCTTATTAGTAATATCACTATCATTAGGTAGTTTATTTTGTATATGGAGGCTCTTAAGTCTTCAAGTTGTTTTATTATTTCTTTACTTTTTGAGTGATATTTTTCTTTAATTTTTGCTTTTTCTTTGGCTAGTTCTTGTTCCCTGGAGGATGGTTTCATGTATATAATCAAACTTTTTATTAGTGGGAATTTACCTCTTATGTTTTTGTAAATCTGTTCATCTAGGTTTCCAATGATTTGTGATGTATTCTTTTTTAAGTTACCTTCTTCATTTGTTATTTTTACATCGAGTATGTATTCTATTAGGTCTATTATATCTGTTTTCTCTTTTTCTAGTGACCAGGTTATCTGGAATAATGTTCTTTTATAGTTGCTTTCTATGTCTGTTTCTTCTAATTGGTCTTTCATTTCCTGGCTTGTAATTGTAGAGTTAGGGATTTTTTCTAAAATATCTATTAATGGTTTTATTCTTTCTTCCATTTCGTAGAATTTCTTGTCGACATCATCTGGGTTTTTACCTTTATCTTTAAAAAATGATTTACAATCTTCTTCAACTTCAAGGTCTGAAGCCTCTGTCTCTATGTACAAGTATCTAATTATTTCATCTGCATCTGTTGTTTCCCCTGTTTTACCTATAAATTGAGTTTCAAGATCTTCAAAAACATCTTCATAATTAAATTTCTTAATAGATTTATCAATTACTTCATCCAAATCTTTCTGTCTAAATTGCTCCAAACTAGTTGACAATCTAATAACCGACTTAATTATCTCTCTTATTGGAATTGAAATACCAAAGTCCATAGAAAACCCTATATAAGAGTTTAAAAAATTTTTTTTATATATTTTGCGGTATATTTAAATTAAAAAATTAAAAATGTTAGTTAGAAACTTTAGGTAAAATTTTAATATTAATCTGTTGAAGGATTTAGGTTTTTCAGTATCCACTTGTTTTGAATTTTTTCATAGACAGTATAACTGTATTGTATATCTAAATATTGTATATCTAAAAAAATAAAAAGTAAACTAACTAAATCAGAAAAAATAATATTGATTGGAATTTAAAAAAAATAGTTAAAAACTATTTGATTAACCTTAATACTTTCTCTGTTTTAATTAAACTAAATGAGATGTTTAATATGGAAAAAAAAGGTATTTTATCAATTAATAAGTTCATTAATAAGCTTACAACTATTAACCGAGAAAGACTAGAAGATGAAAGTTGGAATTTTAATGAAGAGCAGAGGAAAGCAATAAAACATGGTACTGGTCCTTTATGGATAACTGCCGGCCCAGGCAGCGGTAAGACAGAGGTTCTGGTTTCTAGAGTCCTGAAGCTGATTCTTGTAGATGGAGTTCATCCTGAATCAATCTTAATTACGACCTTTACAGAGAAGGCCGCCCAAAGCCTCGAGGAGAGAATAGTTGACAGGTTTTCTGCTTTTAATGTAGATGATAGTGAGTTGGACGTAAACGATATATATGTTGGCACTCTTCACTCTATCTGCGATGAAGTCATGAATGACTTCAGATATCCGGCTTATGTTGATAGGGAGCTTCTTGATGAATTTGGTCAGGAACTTTTTATGTATAATAACTCCGATTTAGTAGATTTAATCCATACTAGATCTGATATTGATCCGGAAGAGTGGGAGACCATCGAAAGTGGAAATGAAATCGATAACATGTGGAGTTTTTTTGAGAGTTTATACAGGGGGAAATACCCTCCAAACAGATGGGAGTCAACTTATATCGCTTCAACGATCCTGAATCGAGCTTCACAATACAGAGTGGACACAGGAAAAATGAAAGCTTCTGATAATCTGTATGAAAAAATAATTGCGGAGGGATTGGAAAAATATCGAAAAACACTCAGAGAAAATAGTCGGTGTGACTTTGCAAGAGTTCTGGAAGACTTTATAGAGTTTCTTGACCATAACACTGGAAAGAAGTTTTTGAAAGGTAATGCGGGGGAAAATGGGCTAGAATATGTTCTTGTTGATGAATATCAGGACACCAACCCCCTTCAAGAGGAACTGTATTTCAAAATGTGTGAACAGATGAGGAAACCTAATATAACAATTGTTGGAGATGATGATCAGTCTCTTTACAGATTCCGTGGAGGGACTGTAGAATGTTTGATTAATTTTCCAGAAAGAGCTAAGAAACGTTTTGAGGAATCAGTTGAGAAGATACAACTAAAGGAAAATTATCGTTCTATTGAAGATATAGTTTCTTGGTTTAACCGATATATAATTGAGTTTCCTGCTATGGATGAAGAAGGAGCAAGGGCAGAGGGTAAAGAACCAATGAAAGCAAATGTTACAGAAACAGGGGATCCTACAGGAGTTAGAGCTATTCTTGAAGAAAATCATCATCAAACCGGAGAGATTGTTGCTGAATTAGTCAAATTAATGAAGGAAACTGGGTATATAGAGGATTACAGCCAGATTGCTCTTCTTTTCAACACTACCAAAGAATCACAAAATATTAATGCAGGTCCATATGTGAGGCAGCTTAGGGCAAGAGGTATCAGTGTTCATAATCCTAGGAATAAAATATATCTTGAACGTGAAGAGATCAGTTTTTTGCTTGGGACAATTATTCGTTGTATCGATCCTAAGCGAGTTTATAAACTTAAGGGTAATCTAAAAGATAGTATTTCTAATTGGTATGATGGATTTGATGATATATCTCAAGAGTATGAAGCTGAAAGACTTAGAGAATTCGTTGAAATAAAGCAGGATAAGATATTGAGTCTTGATAAGGGTGAAAAGCTAGATGTTTCTATTCTTGAACTTGTATATCAGATTATGTCTTTTGAGCCGTTTTCACGATGGATTGAAACATCTGAATATCCTGATAGGGCTGATCGCCTTGCAAAGTTCACATCTCTTTTGGAAAATTTTTCTAGGGTGAGCGGCCAGAGACTTCTTAAAAAATCAAGCTGGTTAGACTCAGTTTCCAAAAAATTTCTCGATGACTTTTACTGGGGTTTCTGTGGGTATATGCATGAGAATGATTTAGATGATCCTGAGGATTTACATGATCAAATTCCTGAGGGTAGTGTTCAGATTATGACTGTGCACCAAGCAAAGGGCCTAGAATTTCCCGTTGTATTTGTAGATAATCTCGATTGGGAGCCTAAAGAGGAAAGTAGCACTTACTGGATAGAGGATTTATTTAGAGATTATTCTAATATTAACCCAGTTGGATCTAATCATGATAGGGCAGTCAGAGACCTAACTCGTCAATTTTATGTGGCATTTTCAAGGGCTGAAAAAGATTTAATTTTGATTGGTAAAGAGGAAGATCCTTCTTTTCATTCTCTTGGATACGATAGTGAGGGAAAAGAACTTGATATAGATTTTTTTGATGACTGTAGAAGAATATCTGATCCCTCTAAGTTTATTAAGGAAAAACAGGGAGTTATTTGTGATTACTCAAACATAAAACTTAGAAACAGATATAGTATTACAGGGGATGTTTTGAGCTACAGGCTTTGTAAAAAGCAATATGGGTTTTTCAATGAAATCGGCTTCATTCCTTCCTACGAAGCTCTGTGGTCTTATGGTAGGTTGGTTCACGACACCCTTGATCGAGCGCATAGACATTATCAAGGAGATATAGAGGGTGTTGAAGGTGGTGAAATCCCTTCAGATAAGGACATAGAAAACTATTTCAATGATGTTATTAGCGCCATGAGAGCTCAAAATATTTATCAGTTAGGAGGGGAAGCTGCTGAGCGAGCGCTTGAAAATATAAAGCGGTTTAACAGGAGAGAAGGAGAAGATTTATATCCTAAGGTTAAAGACACTGAGCACCGTCTTCAGGCTACAAAAGATAACTTTATAATGAAAGGTGTAGTCGATGTCCTAATAGATGGAGATAGTGTTGAAATTTGGGATTATAAAGCGAGCAAAAGACCTGAAGATGATGCGTCTAGATATTCTGATTACGATGCACAAATTAAAACATATGCAGAACTTTACAGAAAAAAGAACGGAGAATACCCAGACAGAGGTGTAATCTGCTTCTTGGGAGAAGAAGACAGTGAGAATTCAAAATACATAATAGATATAGATCCTGAAGATGTGAGTGGATTTATAGATAAATTTGAATCAACTGTTGAGGAAATTGAATCCGAACGGGAGGAGCGACAATGGCTTAAAATAAATCCTGATGAAGCACCGCCTGAAGATATATGCGGAAGCTGCTCACTTCGATGGGGATGTGAAGCCAGAGAAGATAAATACAATCTTTTATAAACAATTTAATAGATAATTTAATGTTGCCATGAAGGCTTCAATCAAATATTAAGTATTTAAAGCCGAATGATTGAAATTAACCTTGTCTATGGTATTTTATTTTTAAGCTCGGATCTTAATTTTTTTGGTGTGTTTAAGATGTAGGTATAATGTAATGTTTATTCTTTATCTTGGATTTTTTATAGAATAAATTATGAAAGGCAATTCAGATTTTAAGTTTGTTGCTGGTTCTCAAGATAATGTTTACTGGTTTCTCCGGCACTTGGTAGCATCTAGATATGGAAATTACGCTAGACATGAAGAAGCTCAATTAAGACGCATTTCTGATGGCCTTAAAGGTCTATTGCGAGATGAAGCAAAGATAGAAGATATGTGCTCTGTGATTGAAGATGGATTAATGGATCCAGTTCCCAGTCGTTATGGCGGAGATATATCTAAAAGATATCGTCAGACCGAAGATCTTGTTGAAAGGCTGCTTAGAAGAATCAATAATAAAAGTGATGTCCGAGATTTTATTTTAGCAATTAATGCAGTTATAAATACAACTGCTTTGCAAAATGATGTTAAGAAGTTTTGCAGTGATGAAGTTGTTAGTATAATAGATGAAACTCTGGATGTAGGTTCCTGTGAAAGTCTAGATCCTTCCCTTGCTTATGATGCGCTCTATAATGTAGATGTTGGTGGGGAAGAGACTCAACTTTCTGAGCAGCGAGAAGCTCTTGTTAAATATATAATTAATTTAAGAGGAAAATTGGGAAAAAAATATGATTTTGAAGAAGATGAGGTTATTAGAATTGTAACAGCTATTTCTCAAGAGTATGAGCGTCGTGCTGGTCAAAGTCGTTCTTCAACTGCTGGTAACGTTTTGGAAACAGGTTTACAGCACCTTTTAGAAAGGTTTGGGCTTGAATCAACTGGGAAGACTGAGCATATGGGGGATCTTGAGATAGATAATAAAATTGAGGGTCCTGAGGGTAGTATTGGTTTTTCATGCAAAAGGTCTCTTAGAGAAAGGTTTAGGCAGAGTCTTTCCCGCCAATCTGAGATTGGAGTGGATCAAATATGGTTTGTTGCATTGATGATGGCAGATTTATCAAAAGAGAAAATTAAACAGATAGGTGATGATGGTGGAAGAATCTATGTACCAAGAGATTCTTATGTATGGGAGTTATATGGCGATCAAGTTGAATTAGAAGAGGTTTTGTATCCAGCTGATAGATTTCTTGAAGATATCGCAAGTTATACTGGGATGAAGCTAGATAGAGAGCCTCCTGATTAATTAAATATAAATAAAAATTCGGTTTTTATTTTTTTAGCACCTCTTTTTTTATTGCGGTTCCTATTGCCTGTGCTAGTAGAGGTGGCACTGCGTTTCCAACCTGTTTGAAAGCATGTGTCCGTGCCACTGGGAATTTAAATGTGTCTTTGAATGACTGTAGTCGTGCAGCTTCTCTAACGGTTATTGATCGGGCTTCTCTCGGATGTATAAACATATGGCCGTCTTTGTAGAGATGTGCAACTATAGTTGAAGAGGGTTTACGGGGATTCTGTTTTTTTAGTTTATCGGGGAATATGTCTGTTCTGTATGGCTGATGTTCTTCGGGTATATCTCCAATTATCCATGAAACACCTTCTCCAAGTAATTTATAGAGGGTTAGGTCTCTCATGTTGTGTCCACGGCATTCATGGTTCCATAAAGGCATATCGCTCCAATCCGTGTCTTCAGGAATGTTTCTGACCCAATATTGGTATTCTGATACGGGTCCGATTTCATATTTTTCTGCTTTTGTTGGTGGGATCTCTCCGTCTGGTGATACTGGGGGTAGATCAAATATTGCGTCAGCAACTGTGGTCCAGGGTTTTTTTGGGGTTTTATTTTTCTTGAATACTGGTAATTGTTCTTCAGTTCTAATTCCTGCGGATTCATTCAGAGTCATCTGGTTTTCGTTCGTTTTCTCTTTGTAGTTTCTTTTAAATTTGATTTTCTTCTCTTTTTCGTTTTTTGGAGGTCGATGGGTTCTCCATTTTTTCATATCTGGGTTTTCACGGCCAAGTCGGTTTCCGATAAAGAATATACGGTTTCTGTGCTGTGGTACCCCAAAGTTTGCTGCATCAAGTACCTGAACATTTACTTTGTATCCAAGTTCCTCCATCTGGCTCTTAATTATCTCGACAACTGGATCTCCATCTTTGTTTTCAGCAGACATCATTCCTTCGACATTCTCCATAATAAAAGCCTTTGGCTCAAAATGGCTTACATATCTCAGAAAATCTTGATACAGGTGATGACGCTCGTCATCTATGTTATTCTGCCCCTCAAGTGAGTTTATTTTGCTTCTCCCGACTAGGGAAAATGTTGGGCATGGAGGGCCTCCAGCAACTAATTCGAGACCATGCTCTGGTAAATCGAGGTCTGGAGGATCTATTTTTCTTATATCTCCAACTACCATATTGGTTTTATGATTTGCTTCGAAGGTTGGTTTGACTTTTTCCTCGTTATCTATAGCCCATTTTATTTCGAATCCTGCGTCTACTAATCCTTCTGACAACCCGCCGGCTCCACAGAAAAGGTCGATTGCTGTTGGTTTTTCTGATTCCATGATCTCGCCTTTTATTAATTGGGATACTTTTAATAATCTATTGATCACTAATATATGTTGCTATCATGTACTTAAATTGTAATGTAATTAAATACACAAAAATACATAATTACTTCAACAAATGGACTATGACAAACTATCCTGGATAAAAGCAAGCAAATACAGACAAAACATACTAAAAGCAATGTCAAAGAAACCCAAAACACCAAAAGACATAGCTGAAGAAACAGACTATTACCTCAGCCACGTAAGCAACACAATA
The DNA here is from genome assembly GCF_002153915.1 of Methanonatronarchaeum thermophilum. NCBI lineage: Archaea > Methanobacteriati > Methanobacteriota > Methanonatronarchaeia > Methanonatronarchaeales > Methanonatronarchaeaceae > Methanonatronarchaeum > Methanonatronarchaeum thermophilum. Next base: position 180,957 of record NZ_MRZU01000003.1, on the reverse strand, counting down.
ACAGACCTAAAAGAAAAAAACCTAACAAAATGCCTCACACCAGACAAAAGAAAAGGCAAATTATACACAACCACAAAAGAAGGCGAAAAAATAGTAGATTTCCTTAAAAAATGACAAAAAAACCAAATTTACCCTTTGGACAAACAAAAACAACCCAGAAAGAAATAATAAAAAATACAAAACCAAAAAAAGCCATAAAAATACTAGAAAACCAAAAAATACCAAATTCAAAACAAAAGATATACGGCCTCCTGAACAAACTACCAGACCTCCTTCAATGGCTACAGAAAAACGGGAGAAAATATCCATGGAGAAACACAACAAATCCATGGAAAGTATACATCGCAGAAATTCTTCTCCAGAGAACAAAAGCCGATCAGGTCAAAAAAATATATCCAGATTTCATAAAAAAATATCCAGAACCACATACATTACACAAAGCCAAACCAGATGAAATAAAAAAACAAATCGAGAGACTCGGCCTAAAAAATCACAGAACCAGAACCCTGAAAAGCACTGCAAAAATAATAACAGAAAAACATAATGGCAAAGTACCAGAAAACATCAAAGACCTAAAAAAACCTTGGAGGATAGGAGAATACACAGCAAGAGCAGTCCAGATATTTGCACACCAAAAACCAAAATCATTAATAGATACCAACACAGCAAGAATAACAAAAAGAACACTTAATTATCCATTACCAGAACAACCACACAAAAACAAAAAACTATACCAGCTAACCGACGCATTAACACCCCAGAAACCAGGTCTATCACGGGCTACCAACCTTGCAAACATAGATCTAGCAGCTAAGATATGTAAACCCATTAACCCTGAATGTAAAAAATGCCCACTTAAAGAAACATGCACACACAACAAAAATAAAAGCACAATAAACTAAAACGCTTCAATATTAATCAAGATAAGAGTTCAAAAAATCAAGATAAGCTTAAAAAAAGCTGGTTACCATCCATATGAAATTCTAAAAAATAAAAAAATATTTCTCTTTTTAAAAAATTTATATAATGAATGAATTTATTGGGTTTAATTAATATCTGTAATTAATAATTTTTTTTATTTCGGTTTGAACTATGATTAGATTATATGGTTTCTTCTTATGTTCAAGGGATAAGAGGGTTTAATTGTAGATTGAAATTAGTATCTATCTATCCTTATTTTTTCCTTTAGATTCAGGGATCCATCTATTGAATTCTTTGGGTAATATTTCTATGATTTCTTCTGTATCCATGGATCTTATATCGTATGTGAGGTTTAACTGGTCAAGCACCATACCGAATCTTCTTATGTTGCCTGGTATGTCTTTGCTTGCAACTCCTTTTTTATCTTTATCGTTTTCTGTGTCTCTATATAGTTTGTGAGCTACTGAAATTATTTCGGGGTTTGATATTATGTCTTGTCTACCGGCCAGCTGCTCAAAGTTTTCTTTATGGATATATGGCTTTGAATCTAAGAGGAGCTTTGATTTTTCTTTGCCGTGTAGACTGTATATATAGTAGGGTCCGGCTATGAAATGTCTGTAATATTTTCTGGATGTTTTTCGACATATGTATTTTTCTGTTGAATAAATTTTGTAATCGCCATTTTTTGGTTTGCAAAGTTGATCTAGCCATAGATAGGCAATCCAAGTAAAGAGTTCTCGACCGGGAATTATTTTATGTCGTTTAAATCCAGCTTCTTCAAACTTATTTGATAAGTAGATAGCGATGTCTAGTTTAGACTCAAATTCTTTATATTCATCGATCTCTATATTTAATTTCGATTTTTTTGAGTATGGTTCTTGTTTTAAATATGTGGGCTTTTGTGCATTCTCAATAATTTTTTTACGCTCTCTGGGATTTTTTTCTCTTAAACTGGATATAAAGCTTTCAAACTCCTTTATACCTTTGTTTGTAAATTCCTTAACTTCAATCATACTGGGTTAACTCCCTCTGTATCTTTGATCCGCTTCCAAAGTCTTTTTCTTCAATATCATTCCACTCACGTCTCATATTAATTGCAAATTCATCAACCACTATATCGATCCATCTATCTATCTTTTCGGAATCAAAAGAAACGTTTTCAGGATTAAAAGTATTAGGAAGTTCCATATCATCATTAAATTGAGCTGCGAATTCAAGCCATTCTTTATGCCATTCACTGGTTTCTTTAGGATCATCAACCTCATCTTCCCAAAAAACTATACGGTATAGAATTCTCCTCAATACTTCAGGGAAAACTGATAGTCTAAAGGCTGAATCAGATTCTACCATCTCAACGGAGCCCTTGATATCCTCATTAATATGCAGTTCAGGCCTACTGCCGGGATAATCTAGATCCCATAACAAATCCATTTCACTAATTTTTACTGGTAATAAATTATTTCTATTCTCATCTTTGATTTTTGGAGATATAGCTCTTGCTAAACCTATTATTCTTTTTTCATTGTCAACTACCAATACCCGGAATTTAAGTCCTTCTAGAAGGGCTATATCATCCAAAATTGTTTTTTCCCTCGCCCCTAAATCTCCTGTTTCACCAAAATCAAATCTCTTCCACTCAGTCTTGTGTTTAGCATCTATATATACTTTTGAACCCTCAGGAAAATTCATTTCACTAAAATCTAGGTTAGCATTGAATTTTGGGGAGTCATTGTCAACTGGTTCGACAGAGATTGAAACATTTTTTTTATCAATTTTTCTTCTTCCTGTAAAATTCAGTCTTCGCTTCAAGATTAGACCTCCTGTAGATCAATTATGAGGTCTCTATTTGGATCAAAACCAGTTATTTCCAATTTAAAACCCTTCTTAATAGCTTTAAAGTGTATCGAGTTATTTTCAAAGTTTACCTTTTCACCATCAGAAATTTTAATTTCTATTTCATCGTTAGAGAATTTAAAATCAAATTTACTGTATCTGTTAAATGGATTACCACGATCAACATCATATGCAGCCTTGATTTCCGCTTCAACTGGTAGATATTCATTATCTCCTGTGTAAGTAATGTAAAAACCATTTTCTATTTGAGAAATATTGAATAGTTTTTCTGAAGGAGGTATAGATGGTATTTTAGTTGGGTTTGTGGTCATTGGTTTTGTATGTTTTTCTTTAGAAACTATTTCTGACTGTTTATCAATATCAGGTTCTATTTCAGGAACTGTATCAACTTTTTCTTCTGATTTTTCTTCTTCGTTTTCTCTTGCAGTAAGGTAGAAAACATCATTTAATAGGCTTTCAAATGTTTCTGATGAAGACTTTCTTAATACTTCAGCAATATCTCTCATAGAATTTCTAATAAATCTAATTGTGCCTATTGGTTTATTGTATCTCTCTCGGAATCCTTCTGTTCTCTCGTTCCATTTAGTATGGGCAGGCTCTTCTGCATCTCCAAGGAAAGTTGAAATCAATTCGTCATCTGCAACGAGCATTCCTGCTACAGGTCTTTTTCCAAGTCTTTTTTTCTCTTCAGGTAAAATAATTCCAGATCTGATATAGAACTCCCCAACATTAACTTTTTTAGGATATTTTTTTAAGAAAACATCAAAATATGATTTTTTGTTATAATCTGGTAGTGGTATTTCCACAGGAACTCTAAATGAAAGTAACTTTGATTCTTTAAATGAATCCCTTAGATCTTCAATATCATCAACGAAGTCTTCTTCACTTATACTACTATTTGAGGTATTTTTAATATACTGGAAATCCTGGTCCTCCTCATTATTTAGAGAATTTCCCCACTGTGGTTTAAACTCCTTTTCATCAGGATTTTCTTCATAGGCTCTGGCTGCTTTTTCTGCAAAATCTATTATTTTGTCGATATCTTTCCCATCCCAAGTAGAGCTAGACCAATCTACATTTTTAACATTTTTATGTATAGTTTTAGAATTAATCTCTTCTTCAATACTATACCTCTCATCAAACACTTTTACTTTTAAATCTGTTCTGAGTATAGGGAAGAAGTAGTGTATGATCACCGACTTTATTATACTATCTACGTCAATTTCATCGTCAAATAGTGGGATTACAAGAGAAAGTCCTGGTTCAGAGTCCCTGATAAGATTAAATGTTTCATTAAATCGAGAAAGGGCTTTTGGGTCTGTTATAGGTTGGTCTTTTTTATTTAGAAAAGAACCATTATACTGATATCTAGTCCCATCTACCTGATGAGGCTGGAGTACAGAACTCCCCATTAGAATAGAAAGATTATCTTCTTTTCTTTTTGTCAATCCCCAGAAGGTCCTAATGTCAGATGCCATGTAAAATGTTGTTTTTCCTAATCCCCATCTACCACCTTTTTGGCCCTTCTTTTCAGAATATCCCTTTCGTCTCCAGAAATTATAGAATTCGCTGGAACCGGAGTGAGGTCTATCCAGTGAAAACTCACCAGAAAGTCCAGTTGTTCCAAAGTCCTCAATATTAAGAAATCTAAATTTAGATTCCTTAAAAACTTTTAAATCTACATTTATATCTTTACAGCTCTTTAAATGCCTATCTAACTCATCAATATAAGGAGAAACTTTATTTTTATCTGTAGTTGCTAATGTAAATGTTACTTCAACCGTATCGGTATCTTTTCTCTTTGCATCAATCGAGTTCTGTATTGATTCACGTACAAGCGCTTCAGTTTTCTCTGTATTCTTAAAAAACTCAGATTCTCGAGGATATTCAGATATATCAAGAGAACCAATTTCGGGAAAACGCCATTTTAACTTATCACTAGACTTAAACATATATATCAAAAGCCTAAATTCAAAAACTGAATTAGATTAATATAATTTAAACATTTCTCTATATTAAATAACTATCTATCTTATTTTATTTTAATTCAATTCACTAACTCAATAATTCTTTTTTAATATTTAAATATTATTTAATAATATTTTCTCCTATATTTTATAGCGCTACATTTTGAATTATAGATTCCCGCTTGCCTCAAATTAAAAATAATTTAGATTCTTTCTTTAGATTATAATTGAATTTATAGAAAAAACCTTGCCACTTAAATAACCAAAAAGAGGATTTCTAATAAATCTTAACAAAACCCAACTTTTTATTCAGCCGTTAAATTTAAGTTTAATAGATAGAAATTCACTTTCATGTCGGAAACTCAAGAAAGTTTCTTAAAGCCCAGTGTCAATCAAATACGTAAAAGTATCCGGGATATAGATGATAGTTACAACCATGATTGGGATGTCCTAGCGGAACTCTGCCAAAATTCTGTAGATGCGATAAGAGAAGCCGATAACGAAAAAGGAAAAATAATTTTAGAAATTGATTCTATTGAAAAGGAAATAAAAATAGAGGATAATGGAATTGGTATAGATCCTGATAGGCTCCCCGATCTGCTTAAACCATTTGCAACTGATAAGGATTCTAGCTCACTAACCGTGGGAGAGAAGGGTGTTGGTTTAACATTTGTTATGTTTTCTGGAAATTATTTCGAAATAAAATCTGGAACAGAAAAGGGGGCTAGTAAAGGGATTGTAAAAGACGCTGCTATTTGGAAAAATCGGACCGACGAATTACCTTTACCACTAGATTACAAAAAAATCGATGATGATTTTAAAGGTACAGAAGTTGTAATAAGAGAAATTGAGGATGAAAAATTTCCACTATTTAACCTTAATTTTAAACAATTAAAACATGTTTTACGTACTAAAACAGCTTTAGGGAGCACAAAATCTCTTTTTGATATAGAAGACCAAGCTATTGATATTAAAGTAATTTTTAAAGATAAAGATAATCAAACACATGAAGAAGAAATTCCTTTCAAATATTGGATGCCTAATGAAGGTTTAAAAGATGATACAATTAGTATAGAAGAATTTCATAGATGGAGAGACACAGAAGATAGGACTGATTCCGAGAAAAGGCAAAAAATATCTCAAAAAATTATAGAACACAGTGGTGAATTTGAAAAGAGCGATAATAGAAAAATTAGATACAAAGCTGTTTTCGTTCCTGAAAGAAAAACTTGGAATAAATTAAATATAAACTATGGCCTTGCTACTGAAAAAAAACTAGATAACGAGGATTGGAGAAATCAATTCAATTATGTATTATTTAATAATGGAATTTTCTCTTCGGTAAGAGGTATGCCAACAGGCATAAGAACTAATCAACCAGATACAGGTTGGGCTGGATATTGGAGTAACGTATTTATGATTTTCGAGGATTCAAACTTATCTTTTGATATAGGCCGAAAATCATTATTTGGAGGTCAAGTACATATGATTAAAAAACATGCTAAAGATGTTTTTAACGAATTTATTGACTTTGTACCCAAATATAGTTCTGGACCAATTCCTACAGGACCAGATTTTATTAGAGAAGATATATTCTCAGAGATTGAAAGTAAAGTGGATATAGAATTTAAAAACGTTAGCTGGAAAAAATCACCTAGAAACCAAGAAGCAAGTGTTGCTGGAATATTTTTTGAAATAATTGGTAATGGAACAATAGAAGGCATAGAACCTCTTTCTGCTGGATATAATAGTACATACGATTTATATGCTAAATGGAAAGGTAGGCCAATCGTCATTGAATTTAAATCTAATTTAAGAAATATAGTCGATGATTTCGCAAGTAAAAAGAAACTTTTTAATCATATCGATTGTTTAGTATGCTGGGAAATAACAGAAAAAGACGAATCCAAAATTGAAGGAGAAGGATTATCTTTAAATAAAATTAATGAATCGGTTTTAGGAAATGAAATGGAGCAAATGCCTGGAACTACTCATTTAATGACCTTATCTGGGATGGTAGACCCCATATATGTGATAGATTTAAAAACACTTTTGATTGAAAACCAATAAAAAACAACCTAAAAAACACAAAGATCACTTTCAACCACACAGATATATTTAGATGTAGTGGCTGAAGGTGTGCAAAAAGAGTATGAGAAAGTTTGGGGGTGAGATTGAGAAGGAGGTGTTGGAGATGTATTTTGGTTCGATGGAGTTTGGTCGTGATGTAGTTCTGTCTTTTCGTGAGTGGGTTTATGGTGAGGGTGGTTTTGAGAAGGATGGTGTTATTTATCTTCCTGGAGATGGAGGAGAGGACTAGTTGTCCTCTCTATTTTTTTGTTAGTTGTTGTATTAGTTGTGGGTGGATTTCTCCGTTTTGTTCGTAGTTTTGTATCATTTGGTATAGTTCGTTTTTGTTTGTTGGGTTTTGGTTTTGTTGTTTTTCTGCTGTTTCGAGTTTTTTTAGTGCTTCGTGGTTTAGTGCTTTTCCGCAGTAGTTGCAGAGTTTGGTGTTGTGTGGGTTTGTGTTTGTGCAGGTGGGGCATTTTTGTGGTGATAGTTTGGATGTTTCTGTGTTTTCTGTGTGTTTTATTCCGTGTATTCGTGCGTATGCTCCGTCGATGTCTCTTCCAGATAGGTGTATGTATCTGGCTGGCATGTCTGAGCCTTGTACCCATCCGAACCACTCGCACATCTGGGCGTCTGTGAATTTGTTTGCTAGGTATGTGGCTCGGCTGTGTCGGAAGTGGTGTGGGTTTACTGGTTTGTCTATGTCTGTTTTTTCTTTGGTTTGTTGTAGGGTTTTTGTTAGGGCTCTGTAGCTGCATTTTTGGCCATGTTGTTTTTGACCTAGTTTTGCCCATAGTGGTTGGTTTTTTTGTGGGTTTGGGTGTATGTTTATCCAGTTTCTTAGGTGTGGTACTGTTTGTATTAGGGGGAGTCTTCTTTGGCCTGTTTTTCCGTCTATTGTTATTTTTTTGCCGTATGGGTGTTCTTCTATGTGTCCGATGGTTAGGTCGATTAGTTCGCCTATTCTTGCTCCTGTTTCCCATAGTATGCTTATTAGGGCTTTTGTTCTGGGGTGTGTTGCTTTTTGTAGTAGTTTGTGTATGTCTTGTTCTGTGAGTATTTTTTCTGGTAGTTTTTTGGTTTTGTTGTATTTTAGTTGGATCCAGTTGACTGTGTCTGGGTATTCTTCTTCGTTGTTGAGCCATTTGTAGAACCGTCTGATTATTACTTTGTATGTTCTTTTGGTTGATTCTGTGTAGTTTCTGGAGTTTATTTCTGCTACGAGGTCTTTGATGTCGTCTTTGGTTGCTTCATCGAAATTCGTATCCATTATTTCTCCGATTATTTTGGTGGTGTTGAGTAGTTTCATGATTCGGGCGTCGGAGTAGTCGAGTATTCGGAGGTCTCTGTAGAATTCGAGTATTAGTTCTTTGTTGTGTGGTGTTAGGTTTTTGTGTGTCTCTATGTTGTGGAGTTCTCTTTTTATTTCTCTTTTAAAATTCTTGGTTGGCATTTCAAACCTCGGTGCTTTTTTTGTTAGAAAAAGAGGGATGTTTTTAAGGCTGTCTGTTTTTATCGGAGGTTTGTATTTATTGTTGGTGTAGGGGGTGGTGTGAAACTGTTTTGTTTCGGGTGTTTTCTGGTGTTTTTGGTTGCAATCTCTTGGTTTCCGGTGTTTCGAGGTTGTATATAAATCTATCGCCTATAGGTTTGGGGCTTAGAACCAGTTTGAATAAGCCCTGGCCGAGATTCGAACCCGGGATCTCGTCCTTTTTGTCTTTGATACCAAGGACGCGCTTTGCCAGGCTAAGCCACCAGGGCGCTGTTGTTTGATTTTTACTGTTATCTAAATAAATCTTTTTGGAGTGTGTTATGTTTGTTTACCTGTTGGTTGTGTTTTGTTTGTGTTTCTGGTCTGCTTATCTTTTTTTAGGTTTTTTTGTTTTTGATAGTAATGTCTAAATAGTTACAATGTGAATAACAATATGAACAGTGTTATGTAGATTTTTGATTTAATGAAAAAAATAAAATATTATGTTTGTTTGGAGGTTGATAATAAGTTTTGAGTTTGTTGTGGCTATGGTGGTGTTGTTTGACTGATAGATAGAAAATGAATTTAATAGGTTGGATTTAAAATGAAAAAAAGAAGTGAATGGGAGATATACCTAGATATACTAGATTCATTGAGTGAAAATGGGTCTATGAAGAAAACAAGCATTATGCATGATGTACACATGAGCTGGAAACCTTTCAACAACCATTTTGGTTTCCTAAATGAAAATGGATTTATCACCGAATCCGATTACGGATATAACGTAACAGATAAAGGTAAAGAAACATTAAAAAACCTTAGACAAATCAAAAAAACACTTGAAAACAATGAATACTAGAATTTAAAGAAATTAAATAAAATAGGGTTTAAATCTTATTTTATAGGTTTGCGTAGGTATATAGGCCGTAGGAATTAAAGACATTTTATTTTTTGGTTGGAGGGGATGGAGAATGTTTTTTCTGGGTTTAGTGTGAACTATCTGGTTTTTTCTTCATCGTTGTTAGTTGATATTTATTTTTTTGTTTTGTTTGTTTTTACTGATGTGGATCCTAGGTCGGTTGCTTTTATTTTTTGAGTTTCTTCGTCGAGTTCAACTAGACCCATCTCCACCATTTTTTCAATAACTTTATCGATGTTTTCGTTACCAAGATCTAGATTGTTTGCTAGGTCTTTGTATTCATGCCATTCTTGATCATTAAGGTGATCATTAAGGTAGATCAATATTTTATCCACAACTTCAAGACTAATTTCCAATCCCTCCAATAACATTATACGTAGTTTAGATAACCCTATATGCAAAGAGATATATAAAGTATTGCTTGTTTTAGATAGATGGTAGATTAAACTTTTTTATTAAACTTTTTTTATATGGGTTTTATACTACAGATAACAAATGTCTGTGGAGTGTATATATTATTAGTTGGTTTTTTCAAACGGTTTTTTTTAACATCACGAAATGATTTACTATGTTGATGTAATAAAAAGATTGATTCATAGAAAGGTATTAGAGATATGTTCAGTTTTAACATGTATTTTTAATAGTCTTATTTAATATAATAGACTGTCATATCAACTTATAACTTAAATATACAAATATAAACTTAGATAAATCTAACTAACCAAAAAAAATCGAAAACAACCAGCCGAAATTAAGTTATTCATTAAATAGAAAATCGGTGTGAATCATAGATATCTAGATCGATAAAGGGCTTGTTTAAAATGAAGAAAAGAAGTGATTGGGAAATATACCTAGCAATACTAGAAAACCTAAATGAAATGAAAAACAAAGGAAACAAAATAATAAAAACAAACGTCATGCATGAAATCAATATGAACTGGAAATCCTTCAACAAACACTTCATATATCTAGAACAAAACCAATTCTTAAAGAAAAACAACGAAGACTATGAAATCACAAAAAAAGGCCAAAAACTACATCAAACACTAAAAACATTAAAAACACAACTACCATGACAAAAACACTAAAAAATAGATCGCATCTTTTTTAATATTTTTTTAGTAGAACAATATTTTTCGTAAATATAAATAGAAATGTTAATTAATTGAATTGATACCCTATTTTTCTTTAATTTTTAATTAACGATATATTCTCAAAAATATAAATAGGAAATAGAGTTAGGTAGGTTTATTTTTAGCTATGTTTCTATGTGATGTTTTAATAAAAGATTTTACACACTTCTTTCAGTAATACAGTTAGATTAGATTGTTTTTTAAGCTATTTTATTAGTTCATATCTCCTTAATACCAGTAATAACAATTTTTAAGTTAAGGAGATTAATAGATGATTTCTAAAAAGGTCTTGTTCAGCGTAATGCTGATCGGGCTGATAGGAGTTGCTGCCGGAGCCGGAACATTCGCATTTTTCAGCGATACAGAAGAGGCGGATGGAGTGTTCATGGCAGGAACCATAGACATAGCAGTGGACGGTGAAAACCCATGGAGTCAATCCTACGAAATGATAGATATGAAGCCATGTAAACAAGTTGAAGACGCCAATGTAAATATAACAAATGTTGGAACAAACCCAGCACTAATATTCAAACACATTAATGTAACAGATTACAACACAGGGCTAGAACTATTTACAGCACCAACTTGTGACAACTGCAACAACAATGATGTTACACCACAAGTTGTTGATAACAATGATTGTGAATGGTGGTGTGGAGAAGAATTCTCTTCAGAACCTGAATGGACAGCAGAAAAACAACTTGGAGAGAGAGTTGACGACATACACAACGTTACAGAATACAGTATAACGATAGATGGTGAATTAATAGATCTAGAATGCTTCTTAGGTCTTGAAGACGTAACTGTTGGAGACATTGAATGCAAATACATGTTTTTGGGCGTTCTTGACAATGGTGACAGTATGATGGTTAATCAGACCTACAAACTCTCAGCAGATGCTGGAAATGAATACCAAGGAGACCAATTCAACTTCAAGATGAAGTTCATAGCACTACAAACAAACGATGACACAACAATCCCAGAATACATAGACCTAACACAACCATGCGATGTAGAACCTGAAACATTTGACCTAACAGTCAACTTCAATGAAACAAGAGGCGAAGTACTAAAAATAATCAATGATGCCGACCCTGTAAACGCAGCTACAGGTGAAGCACAACAATACGAAGAAGATACAACAATAACACTACAATTCAACGTTAACGACCCTGAAATTTTCAGTCTCGGCCACCACATAGTAGACGGTGATGAAATTAAATCTGGAGACACACTAACACTTGAAATGACAGAAGACAAAGAAGTAGACGTACAATTCCTACAAAGAATCGAAGTTGGAAACCTAAATAGCCAACAACAGGGGACTATTGCTGATATTGAGTCACTTGGAGATAAAATAATAGTTGAAGTCAAAGTAGCACCAGAAAACACTGAAGAGTATGATGGAAACTTCACTGTTAGACATGTAATGTTCACAGAGATAGACGATTACCCTGGAGCAGAGAACGCTGTATTCGATGAAAAACGTCTTATGTTCTTCGATGAAGGCGTTGCTACATTCACTTTAGGTGAAACAGATAAAAGTGCTGACATAGAGCTTGGTAGCTTGGATTTAGAGTTGATATTGTTCTACTCTATAGAAAATGCTGATGAAAAAGCCCTTAGCCCTGATGATGTAATAAACAGATGGCTACATGTCCTATAAACATCAACAAGTGGAATAGACAGTGAACAAATAAAGTAAAGTTGGAAGGGTTAACTCCCTTCACTTTCTTATTTTTTTGGTTTAATTATTTTCACTTTTTTTGGGTTTTTTATTTTTTGAGTGTTTGTGTGATGTGTTTGTTGTTCATATTTGCTTATTTTGTTGTGTTTTATATTTGTTATTTAGAATGGATAGAAATGGTGTTTTGAAAGTTGTTTCGGTATTTGTTTTGGTTGGTTTGTTGGCTCCAGCTATTGTGTATGCTGTTCCTATGGTTGTTACTGCTGATCATTCTTTTATTGTTCTTTCTAGTAGTATGGAGCCTACATATAGTCCAGGTGACATAATTGTGGTTAAGGATGTTGATCCTGCGAATATCGTTGTTGGAGACGTTATTACTTTTAGTTTTAGTGAGGATAAGGTGGTTACTCACCGTGTTCTTGATATTGAGCAGACTGAAGAGAGGTTGTTGTTCACTACGATGGGTGACGCTATGAGTTCTCCTGATTTAAATCCTGTTTTAGAAGAAAATGTGATTGGTAAAGTTATTTTTTCAATACCATTCTATGGATATCTACTCTATTATGTTAACAGTATCTACGGGTTGGTTCTGTTTATATTGATTCCAGCATCGATTCTAGTTGCCATGGAGATCCGTGATCTATTTAAACATAACCAACAAGAAAAAACCTAAAAAACCAAACTCCCAGACAACTTCTATTCATTTTTTATTGAAAAGGTTTTAATTTATGTTTTGTTAGGATATTTTTTAGAATAGTTTTTATAGCTAGTTTTTAGATAATATATCTTTTAGATATGCTTTTTTAATCTAATATTAGTTCATATCTCCTTAATACCAAAAGAAACGATTTTTAAATTAGGGAGATTAATAAGATGTTTTCTAAGAAAGCTTTGTTCAGTGTTTTACTGATAGGGTTTATAGCGGTTGCTGCTGGTGTGGGTACATATGCCTATTTCACTGACGTTGAGCAGGGGGATGGGGTGTTCCAAGCTGGCACTATAGATATATCGGTTAATGAGATGAATCCGTGGGTTGGTAATTTTATTTTCAGTGATATGAAGCCGTGTAAGTCACTTGGTTATGCTGATTTGGAGATAAAGAATGTTGGAACTAATGATGCTAGAATCTTTAAGTTGGTTGAGGTAACCGGTTATGATACTGGTATCACAGAGTTTATGTGTCCATATTCAGGTGAGTATTTCTCTTCAGCTGCTGAATGGAAAAAGGAAGTAACTTTGTATTACGATGATGGTTTAGTTGTGGATTATGAAATCAACAGGGTTGATGATATTCATAACGTAACTTTGTATACTATAACTCTTGATGGTGAACAGAAAAACGTAGGTGAGTTGGTTGATGTTGGTGATACAGCTGTCGGTTTAACGGTTGGAGACATCTCAGGCATTTACATGTATTTAGGTACACTAGCTTCAGGTGATACATTAAGCGTTGATCAGTCTTACAAACTACATGGTGATGCAGGTAACGAGTATCAGGGAGACGAGTTCCGTTTTAACATTAAGTTTGTGGCGTTGCAGACAAATGATTTCGAATCAATACAAAATTACATTGATTTAGAGAATGCAGAGGTAGTAGAAGAAGAACCAATAGAAACAGAACCAAAAATCGACTTCAAACTATCGATAGGTGAACTAACAAGCAAAAGCGTAGAGCTATGTATAAAAAATCAAGGCGATAAAATCAATGAAGATGCCTTTGTAAACATCACACTAAAAGGTGAATGGGGTCAAGCTGAACACCAAAAAACCATTTCAATGTTCGCAGACGGAGACCTATTTGAAGACCAAACAGCATGCAAAACACTCAACAAAACAGATTTCGCAATAGATATGGAACACAACCTCACAAAAGACCTGAACCAAATAAAAGTTGAAATAATGGGTGTAACAAACACAATCACCGACTTCAACCAAACAACTGAAGAACCAATAGAAGAACCCATAGAAAAACCAGTCGGAGACTGGAACCTAACAATACTAGATTGCAACAAAACTGAAGCCGGATTCGAAATAGAACTAAAACATGACAGTGAAACACCATTAGAAACCCAAACACCCGTCAATATAACAATAGCAAATGGATTTGAAAAAACAACCCAAACAACAATTGCAAACATAAATGAAGGAGATAACTGGACCGGTGACCAAATAAAATTTGATATATGCAAAACAGCTTTCAACCTAAACACTGAACAGTTCGAAGAAATTCAAACGATCACCATCGAAATCCAAAATGTAACCTCAACATATGAATTTACTGTAGATGAAACCAATGGAAACGGTGACAACGAAGAATCAGATGAAAACAAAACCAATGGAAACGGTGACAATGATTCTCCTGGTGCACCAACTACTCCAACAACTCCTTCAGGACCCAGTGATATTGGATTAGATTTGGTTGGTTTGAATCTTGGTGTTGAGTTTAAAATAGCGTTGACTGATATGGATGGTGAGGTCGTTGAGTTTAATTGTGTTGATGAGTTTGTTTCAACTGCTGGAGTAGGTAATGAGTACCAAGTGACTTTGTTTGTTACCTGTGAAGATGGAGAGCCATTGTCTGGTGGGTTGGTCTGGCTGTTAGATGGTTCTGGTGAATATCTAACTCATAGCATAGTTGAAGATTGGAGTGATTCAAGCGATGTAGGTGCTTTAGAGCTAAATGAAACTGGTGTAGCTCAATTTGTATTCACACCAAACCAGCCTGTAGAGGTTAGTTGGTTGTTGGGTCATGAAGACAGTGCAAACGATGATAAGGTTATTGTTGAGAATCGATGTTTGGTTGCTGAAAACCCAGGTATAGAGATAATCGATGAAGAAAAGGACTTAAGTTCGGTTGTTTTAGATGGCGAACTAACTCATGACTTGATAGTTGATCTTGCTAACAAACTAAAGGTCAGTTTAGTTCCTGCAGACGAAAGAGAGATGGCTTTAGATGACCTGAAGATAGTGGTAACAGGTGATATAATCGATGAAACTGTGTACACAGCTACCAGTTTAATCGATGGTGTACAAACCGGTTTGATAGAGATAACCCCAACAGGTGTTGGTGAAAAAGTTGCAGAGATCTTTGTTAGCGACAAAGATACTATGTTGTCAGAAATATTTGAGGGAACAGCTGTTGGACAGTTCAATTCAATCGAACTAATGGTAATCACGAAAGACCTAGAGCTATCCGTTGACAAAAATGATAGTTTTCTTGTTGGTGAAGAAATCGATTTCAATGTAAAAATAGATGGAGAGCCAGTAGAAGGAGCCTTGATCTACAACAACGGTAACAATGCAACCACAAACCAAGACGGAGTTGCTTCACTAACATTCGAAGAACCAGGAATATACCAAATACATGTTGAAAAAGAGTTTGAGTTCAACAACGGCGTACAAACAATCTACAACGAACAGTCAATAGAAATTGAAGTCGAAGAAGAAATGATGACCGCATTAATGATAGCACTACCACTACTAATAGCATTAATCCTATTGATTTTTGCATTGGTTCGAAGACGTAAAGTAAAAGGATAACCCTACTTAAAAACCCCCCACCCAATACCGGTGGGGGTCCATCCCCTCACCAAAAACTACACCAATAGTTTCTGAACAAACATTTTTTTGATATAGTTTTTTCTCTATGTTTGTATTCTAGTTTTTTTGATGGTAATGCTTTTATTGTTTTATTTGATATCATTTATTTATGAGTGGTTTTTTATGAGTGGTTTGTCTGTTGTTTTAGGTGGTGAAGCGGGACAGGGTGTTTTAGCTGCTGCCGGTGTGTATGGTCGTCTTGCTGGTCGTTCTGGATATAATGTTTTTATTAGAAATGACTATCCTTCTTTGATTCGCGGTGGCCATAATTATTGTGAGATCCAAATCTCTAGTGATGGTGAGGGTGGTAGTGCTGGCTGTACGTTTAGTGAGGTTGATTTGTTGGTTTGTCTGGATAGGAATACGTTTGAAAAACATGTTGATGATGTGGTTAGTGGTGGGGTTGCAGTTGTCGATAGTGGTTTTGATTTGGATTGTGGTGATGTAGATTGTGTTCGCGTACCAGTTTCTAGTTGGGTTAGGGAGGCTGAGGCTCCTGAAATTGTGTTCAACACTGGTTGTGTTGGTGTTTTGGCTTATTTAACTGGGTTTAGTTTCGATGATTTTGAGAAGGTTTTGCAGGATGTCTATGGTGATCGTGCTGAGGTTAATGTTGTTGTGGGTGAGAAGGCATTTAGTTATTGTAGAGAGATGGTTGATAGGTATGTTGGGTTGGATAGTGTTGGCGGTCCAAGGCCTTTGATATCGGGTAATGAAGCTGTTGCTCTTGGTGCTGTTTCTGGTGGCCTTGAGTTTTATTTTGGCTATCCTATGACTCCAACTACATCTATTCTTCATTTCCTTGCTGAACATGGTGATGAGTTGGGTGTATTGGTTGTTCAGCCTGAGAATGAGATTGCTGTGGTTAACGCTGCTTTGGGAACTGCTTATGCGGGTGGTAGGGTTATGGTTGGGACTTCGGGTGGGGGTTTTGATTTGATGCATGAAGGTTTTTCCCTTGCTGGTATTAGTGAGACTCCATTGCTTGTTGTTGTGGGTCAGCGGGCTGGTCCGGGAACCGGTGTACCGACATATAGTTCTCAATCAGATCTACTTTCGGTTGTTAATGCGGCACATGGGGAGTTCCCACGTATTGTACTTGCTCCTGGGGACCACCATGAATGTTTTTTGCATGGTGGGTTGGGATTGAACCTGGCTTGGCGTTTTCAGACACCTGTATTGGTTTTGATGGATGCATTGCTCTGTGAATCTAGAACTACCTGTAACCTCCCTACCGATGAGGTGGATAAGAGAGATATTCCTTATAACAAGGATGTTGGTTATATGCGTTATAAAGACACGGAAAATGGTATATCCCCACTCTGTTTCCCAGGTGAAGAGGGTGTTGTGGTTAAAAACACAAGTTATGAACACGATGAACATGGAATAACAACCGAAAAACCAGGTCAAATCCAGTATATGCAGGACAAACGGCTCCGTAAACAAAACACCATCAAAGAATTTCTTTCCGGAGAAACCGGTGTTAATATTTACGGTGAATCTAGACACGCAGTATTGACTTGGGGAAGCAGTAAAGGAAGTGTTTTAGAAGCTGTAAAACAACTGGATAGAGATTTTATGGTTGTACAGCCAGTGTTGATGAATCCATTTCCCAAAAAAACACTTAAAAAACTTTGTAACGATATAGATACTCTTGTATGTGTAGAAACTAATGCGACAGGCCAGCTTGCAACACTGTTCACAGAAAAAACAGGTATATCGATCGATGAAGTGTTCTGCAAATATGATATGAGGCCTTTTAGACCTAAAGAACTTAAAACAAAATTAGGAGGTGTCTAAAGTTGAGTAGTGAGTTAGATACAGATGCCATAAATACATGGTGTCCCGGCTGTGGTAATTTCGGCATACTCAGAGGAGTTAAAGAAGCCTTAGGAGAACTAATCGACAATGGATATAAGAAAGAAAATATTGTTATTTCAACTGGAATTGGTTGTCACGCCAAAATCTTCGACTACCTAGATCTAAATGGGTTTTATGGACTACATGGCAGGGTACCCCCCCTATTATATGGTATCAAACTTGCAAATCCAGAACTAACAGTTATAGGTTTCGCTGGAGATGGAGACATACTGAACGAAGGAATCAGCCACCTAATCCACAATGCTAAAAGAAATCTGGACGCAACCATGTTAATCCATAACAACAAAGTCTATGCCCTAACAACAGGCCAATTCACCCCTACATCGCCAAAAGGATTCAAAGGCAAGTCAACACCTAAAGGCTCCCCTGAAGAACCGATAAACCCAATCCACCTACTACTAGGATCAAAAGCCACCTTTATAGCTAGATGCTATCCAGGCGAACGTAAGCACTTCAAAAAAACATTAAAACAAGCAATCAACCACAAAGGATTTTCAGTTATAGAGATACTGCAACCATGCGTCGCATTCTACAACACATGGAAACACTACAGTGAACACATCACCAAACTCGAACAACAAAACTACGACCCAACAGACAAAAAACTAGCATGGAAAAAAGCAGACTACGAAAACGACCAAATACCAATAGGCATATTCTACCAAGAAAAAAAACCAACATACACAGAAAACCTAAACCAACCAAACAAAACCAACAACAAAAAAACAAAGGTCGACAAAACACTACAAAAAATGATTTAAACCAACCCACAGACACAAAACAAACCTATAAAAACCCAGCCAATAAAAACTAATAAACATATTTAGGTTTCATTAAGGTTGTAATCAAGCTTATTTTGGTTGTTTTTAGGTTGTTTTGGTTTGGTTTAGTGTTTTTGTCATTCTTATTAGTTTTATTCCGTTTGTTATTGTTTTGTTTTGTATTTGGTATCCTTGTTTTAGGTAGAGGTTTATTGCTGGTTTGTTTTTTCCGTGTACGCAGAGTGATGTTTTGGTTAGGTTGTTTTGTTTGGCTTGTTTTTCGTGTTTGTTGAGTAGTTTTTGTGCTATGCCTTTTCTTCTGTGTTTTGGGTGTACGGATAGGCAGGCTATGTAGTATTCGTCTTTTTTTGCTTCTTCGAATGAGATTTTTTCGTCGATTTGTTTTAGGTATATTATTATCGTACGTATTATTTGGATTGGGTTTTTTGTGGATATTAGGTGGAGGAATGTGTATCGGTTTTTTTTGGATAGTTTGTTTCCTTGGAATGAGATTAGTACGCCGGCTGTTTCGTTGTTTGTTTCTGCTATGTATGTGTTTTTGTATGTTACGCGGTTTTTGGGTTTTTTGAACATTTTTGGCTCTGTTGCAACCTTTTTCGGAACTTACTTGAACTTTCGGTAAGAAATAGGTTTGGGGATGGGATAATTGCAGTTGGAGTTAGATTTGGATGAGCTTCCTGAGACAGAGCTTTACAGATTTGTTGAAGAGATTAAATGTTTGGTAGCTAGAAAGGTTCCAAGATATTCTTCCAAATACTCAAGAAAAGACTACAGTTTGAGGCAGCATGCTGTCCTCATCTGTCTAAAAATAAAGAAGGAGGACACCTATAGAGAGATTGCTGACGAAGCTGTAGAGATGATTCGTATTAGAAGCGAACTCAACCTAGACGAGATCCCTCACCCTTCAACACTCTGTAGAGCATTCAATAAACTTTCGATGAAGATATGGAGAACTCTCCTAAGATTGTCCATAAAGAAGCTGGATCTTTCTGGTGCTGCAGGTATCGATGCCTCAGGGTTCGACAGAAGCTATGCATCACGCCATTACACAGAGAGAACCAAAATGAAGTTAAGTTCGTTGAAGACGACGCTCCTCGTAGATGTAAAGGGAGCGATAGTTGACCTTCATGTAACGACAACAAGGAAGCATGACACAAAGATAGCTCCACAGATCGTTAGAAGAAACTCCAAACTTATAGACGTCCTTTTAGGGGACAAGGGATACGACGACCAAAAGTTAAGAGAGCTATGCCTCGAGAAGAATGTAACACCAGTTATAAAATATAAGGAGTTCACAGAGGAGCACAAAAAGCTTAACAAGGAGCTTGAAGACTACGGGAGGAGAAACATAAACGAATGTATGAACTCCTCATTGAAGAGGAAGTACGGCTCCCACGTCAGCTCAAGATCATGGTGGAAACAGTTCAGAGAAATAACAGTAAAATGCCTAGTACAAAACATAGAAAAAACAATAAACTATCTCGCCCCATTAAACCTTAAAACACCAACCAAACTCAAAAGGGTTGCAACATAGCCACATTTTTTCAATAGTTTTGATTCTTTCTTCTTTGGTTTTACCCAATAGTTCTTTTTCGGTATCGAAGGCGTCTAGTATTAGTGGGGCGGTTTTTTCTGCGTCGCTTTCTCGTGCTTTTCTAATTTTTATGTTTTTTTGGTTTGTTGTTTGGTTCATTTTTTCACTTGGGTTGGGGTTTTATATTGTTTTTTTGATTGTTTGTGTGAGTTTTTTTATTTCTTGTTCGGTGTTGTAGAGGTAGTTTGAGGTTCGGAGTATTTTGTTGTAGTTGTGGTGTTCTACTAATGGTTGTGAGCAGTGGTTTCCTGACCTTACGATTATGTTTTTTTGGTCTAGGTGTATTGCGGTTTGGTGTGGGTCTTGTCCTTCTATGTTGAATGATATTACTCCTGTCCGATCTATATCTGGATATAGTATATCTATACTGTTTATTTCAGCGAGTTCTTCGATTAGTATTTTGTTTAGTTTTTGTTCGTGTTTCTGGATTTTTTTAAGGCCTATTTTGTTCAGTATTTCGATTGCTTTGGTTAGGCCGATAGCTCCGGCGATATGTGGTGTTCCACTTTCAATTCCTTTATGTCCTTTTTTTAGATCAAATGTTTTTTCGGTGACGTTGGAGACGTTTCCACCGCCAACTAGAAGTGGTTTGATTTTATCAAGATGTTGTTGTTTGCAATATAGAACACCGATTCCTGTAGGTCCTAGCATTTTATGTCCAGAGAAACAGAAAAAATCGCAGTTATATTTAGCTACGTCTATTGGTATGTGAGGGGTTGATTGAGCTCCATCAACCAGATAATAGATATCGTTTTCTCTACAGATCTCTCCTATTTCTTCAATAGGATTTATTGTTCCTAAGACGTTTGATGCATGACAGACAGCGATTAACCTTGTTTTGGATTTTATTTTTTCTCTAACCTCGTTGATATCCACAGCACCGTTTTTTATACCAACTATGTCTACTTCAACTCCTTTTTCCTTCAACCTTAACCAAGGTACAAAATTGGAGTGATGCTCCATCACAGTTGTGATAACATGGTCCCCTTTACTCCAATCAAGGCCGCAGGCAACCTGGTTTATCGCCTCAGTTGTATTCTTTGTTAAAACAACCTCGTTTTCATTGCAGCCAATAAACTCACCGATTTTTTTGTGAGCATCTTTATATCGATGTGATGCAAGTTTCGATAGATGATGAACCCCACGATCAACATTTGCACAATACTCGTTGTAGTACCCATTCATCTCCTGCAACACGGGTGTCGGAGTTAAACTTGTTGCAGCATTATCAAGATACACAACCCTCTCGGTTAAAGGAAATTTATCTCTAACATTAATATTCATTTTTTAAACCACATTCATATTTAAACCAACCAGTTTAGGTTTATAAAGATATCCAGCCATTCTGAACAAACCCATTCTGAACAAACCAATTTTAAACAAACAAATACTTAACATAATTTTTTTAAAATTATTTGTGTTTTTAGGTAATTAATTAAGTTTCATGACAAAACTATTTCTGGTATATTAGTTATCGAATACAATTGTTGTTTCTAATTCCTCTGTAGGTAAAAAAGAGTTAAATTGATGTAAAATCGAATAGTTGTTGTGTATTTAAGAGATTTCTGTATTTTGGAGGTTTTTCATGAATTGTAAAGTTGGAATAAATGGTTTTGGAACTATAGGTAAAAGAATAGCTGATGCTGTTTCACTTCAAAACGACATGGAGATAGTTGGTGTTTCAAAAACATCTCCTAACTATGAAAGCAAACTAGCTTTAGATCGAGGATACCCATTGTATTGCGCAATACCAGATAGGATTTCAGAGTTCAGAGACAAAGGAATGGATGTAGAAGGAGACCTAAACGACCTTATAGACGAATCTGACATAATAGTTGACTGCACACCCGGTGGAGTAGGAGCGAAAAACAGTGAACTATATAAAAAAGCTGGAGTCAAAGCGATATACCAAGGTGGAGAAGACCATCAAGTAGCTGATTTCTCCTTCAACTCACTAGTGAACTACGAAGAAGCATATGGACGAGACCAAACAAGAGTCGTCTCATGCAACACAACCGCTTTATGCAGAACACTATACCCAATCAAAAAACAATACGGAATCAACAAAGTCCGAGCCACAATGATAAGGCGAGGAGGCGACCCCAAACAGGACAACCGTGGACCAATAAACGCCATAAAACCCAAAATGAAAGTACCAAGCCACCACGGCCCCGACGTAATGACAGTGATACCAGACATAGAAATCGATACAACAGCAGTAAAAGTACCAACAACAATAATGCACTTCCACTCAATAAACATAGAACTCAAAAACAAAAACACAAAACCTGAAGACATAATCAAAACACTCGAAGAAACACCAAGAGTAACCCTAGTCACCGAAGAACATGGCATCGAATCAACCGCCCAAATAATAGAACTAGCAAGAGACGCAAACAGACCAAGAAACGACGTATGGGAAATACCAGTCTGGAAAGAATCAATAGTCATCAAAAACAACGAACTATACTACTTCCAAGCAGTACACCAAGAATCCGACGTAGTACCAGAAAACATAGACGCAATCCGCGCAATGACAAAACTCGAAAAAAACCCAACAAAATCCATACAAAAAACAGACAAAAACCTACAACTAAACCCAATGATATAATAAAAAACCCAACACCAAAAAACCCTAAAAAAATAAATTTTACCAAGAAAGATAGAACCTATCTCCACTCCTTTTTTTATTTATTTTTCGATCAAACTTTTTAATCATTTTTTTAGTCTAAAAACTACTATAGAAAGTTATAAATAGAATATAATCCTTATATGGAAGTTATAATGTTTTTAATTAATTATGCGTTAGATAGGTGGTTTTGATAGATATTATTGCATTGTTTGGTAGTTTACTGGTCTTATTTTTCTCTGCATTGATATTTGCAGATGGAGTTTTAGGATCATTAGGTAAGAGCTATATATTCAAAGATATAGACAACAACTTCAAAATAATCGTTGGATTGTTATTCTTAATATTGCTAACTCAAAATCTATTCAAAATAACCATCACAATCGGTTAAAAATCAATATATACCTAAAGAAACAGAACAAAAAAGAGAAGAGAAAACTAAAAAATTTCTCTTAAACACAAACTATATTTTATTTTATTTTATTTTATTTTTTGTTGGTTTTGTTTGGTTGGTTTTTGTTTTTAGTTTTGTGTTTGGCCTAGTGTTTGTATTTGTTTGAATTTTTGTAGGTCTTTTTTTATTGTTTGTTTTAGTTTTTTGTTGTATATTGTTGCTGCTGGGTGGTATGTTATGTAGGCTTTCTTTTTTCCGTATTCTTTGGTTGTTCGTAGGAATGTTCCGTGTTTGTTTTTGAGTTTTATGTTTTTGCCTGTTAGTTGTTTGGAGGCGATTCTTCCTAGGCAGATTATGTATGTGGGGTTGATTTGTTTGATTTGTGTTTGTAGGTGTTGTTTGCAGGCTTCCATTTCTTTTTTGTTTGGGTCTCTGTTTTTGGGTGGTCGGCATTTTATTACGTTTGTTATGTATAGGTTGTTTTTTTGTATTCCTGTGTTTTCTAGTGTTTGTGTTAGTATTTTTCCTGCTTTGCCTACGAATGGTTTGGATTGTTTGTCTTCTTGTTTTCCTGGTGCTTCGCCTATTAGCATTGTTTCGGCGTTTGTGGGGCCATGGCCTGTTACTATGTTTGTTCTGTTTTTGTGTAGTTGGCATTTTCTGCAGTTTTTGATTTCCATGTTTGACCCCTTTTTTTGTTTTGGGTTTTTTATCCTATGTATCGGAGGTCGTCGCCTGTTGGTTGTGGTTGTTGTTGTTCTTGGTGTTTTTGTTTTATTTTTGATACTACTTCTTCCATTTCATTTGCTCTTTCTTCGAGTTCTTTTGTGTCGATTTCTATGTTGAGTAGTTTGCTTATGGTTCTTAGTATTTTTTGGGCGCTTGCTGGGTCTACGATGTATCCTGATGTTTCTCCCATTAGGCAGGCTGCTGGTATTTGTTTTTTGGTTTTTATTCCGAGTAGTAGGCCTGATGCGCCTATTATTCCGCCTTTTGGTTTTCCTTGTTCGAATACTACGTCTTTTTCTGTGAGTTCTTTTTTGGGGTAGTGTTCGTTTACTGCTCCGTATATTTTTGGTGTGTCGGACATTTCGCCTGTTGCGAGTCCGCCGATTGTGTATATTTTTTGTGTGTTGTTTTGTTCTGCGATTTCTAGGATTTTTTCTGCGATTTCGAAGTGTCCTGCGTTTTCTACGCTTTGGTGGTCTCCTACTACTAGTATTAGGTCGTTTTCGTGGTCTTGTATTTTAGCGGTGTATATTTCTATTCGTACCAGTCTTGCTACTCCGTCGTCGTTGACTATTACTTGTGGTGGTAGGTGTGGTGAGAATATTTCGGCTGTTTTTTCTGCGTCAAGTTCGTCTATGAGGTGTTCTGCTGCGAGTTTTCCGATGTGGCCGACTCCTGGTAGTCCTTCTATTAGTATTGGGTTGTCTAGGTTGATTTCTTTTAGGTAGTTTACTTTGGTTTTCATTTTTATTCTGCCTCCTCTATGTTTCTGTGGAACTGGCCTTCTCCGCCTTGTTGTTCCATTTTTTTGAGTACTCTGTTTGATACTTCTTCTAGTATTGCTTCTGCTGTTTTGTAGTCTGTAGCGTTTATTCTTATTCGGTAGTATGGAGCACCTACGTAGCTTATTTTGATTTTGGCGTTGTCTTTTTCTATTTTACTGCCTTCTTTGAGGGATTTTTTGATTTTTTCGACGCCGTTTGAGTTTCTGGATTTTAGTTCTAGATATCCGGTTATGTCGACGTATGGTATTTCGACGTTTTCTTCTGCTATTTCTTCGAAGGTTTCGGCCCATTCTTTTTTAACTCCTTGTTCTATTAGGGGAGTGGTTCCTTCTAGTGCTACGTCTTCGAATACTGCGTGCATTAGGCCTCCGTAGTCATCGATTACTTTGTTTGTTATCTCTTCGTTTACTGTTTCTACGTCTGAATCCATTTTTTCGGCGACGAATTCAAGCCATCTGTCTGCTTTTTGTTCGTTTTTCCATTCCTGTATTTTCTGTCTTTTTTGGTGTTCGTTGACGTCTTTTAGTGATAGGTTTATTTGTTGTTTTTGTGGGTTTACTTCGAGTACTTTGCAGACTACTTTCTGGTCTTCTTGTACGTGGTCTTTTACGTGTTTGATCCATCCGGAGGCGAGTTCTGATATGTGTATTAACCCTTCTTTCTGTCCGTATTCTTCTAGCTCGACAAATGCTCCGAAGTCTACTACGTTTGATACCCTGCAGACTACGAGCTCGCCTACTTCTGGATATGATTTTTGTTTTTTAGTCAACCTCGTCTACCACCTTTGATTTTAGTTCGGCTAGTCCTCCGGTGGGTTTTGCAAGGGTTCGACCACAAATCCTGCATTCTACGTCGTTTGATACTTTGTTGAATATTACCTGTTGGTTTTCACAATCTTTGCATTTAACTTCTATAAATCTACTTCTTTTTTTCATTTTTTTATCCCTCTAGTTCGAGTCTGGATGTACGGAATCCTTCTCTGGTGTGTGATTTGTTACATTCTGTGCAGCGGTATCTAAGGTCGACTTTTTTTGTTGGTTTATCTCCAACTGGTAGTGGCCTTGGATATCCTCTATAACCGCTTGTTACTCTTCTAAACTGTCTCTGTCCCCACTTCATCTCGCTTGCTTTCCCTTTTCTAACTTTTTCTATTTCGTGTTCTTCATGGCTATTGCAGAACGGGCAGTGAGTTCTGATTCTTCTAGGCATCTTCATAATTATTCACCTTGTTTCTATTTTTTTAGCTATTTTTCGTTCCACCAGGACTTTTGCATCATTATTTGGAATATAGACTATATCTTCTTTTGAAAGTTGATGTGTCCTATGGTCCGAAGAAACAAACCTCGGAAAATTATCTATTATCCTAACTACAGTATATGGGTGTTGTGAATTATTAAAAGTTTTCGACGGTTCTTCACTATCCATATCCGTTTTATTTTCTCTGTTTTCATTTTTTTCTTCTTCGTTTTCTAGATCACTTTCTAGGTTTTCGGTTTGTTTTGGTTGTTTTTTTGTTGGTTTTGTTGGTTTGATTTGTGTCATTACTTTGTTTTTGGTTGTTTGTAGGTCGTTGCAGAGTTTGTTGTATATTTGTTTTTCGATTGGTAGCATTTTTTTTGTGTCTGTTTTTTCGTTTTGGATGTGTCTTGTTGATAGTGAGATTATTTTTCCTATTCTTCGGTGGAATATGTTTTCTATGACTTTTATTGCGCTGTCGTATTCGTCTCGTAGTATTAGTTCGGCTTTACCGTCTTGTCGTTGTATTTCGTCTTGTAGGTCTTTTAGGTATTTGCCGGTGTTTTTGTAGAAGTTTTTGTTTAGTTGTAGTAGTTCTTTTTTTCTGTTTTCTTCTTGTTGTATTTCTCTTAGTTTGTCGAAGTCTACCATCCTTCCACCTCTGCTATTCCTCTTCCTGCTAGGAAGATGGCGGTGTGTTTTGGGATTTCTTGTATTGTGTCTTTGGTTATCTGGGTTTTTTTGTTTTTGATTGTTATTTGGTAGTCTTTTTTGGGTTTTATTTTGACTGGTTGGTCGTTGAATATTACGGCGTCGTTGAGTGGTTCGAATTCATTTATTTTTTGTTTGTCTATGGGTTTTACTTGTAGGCCTGTGCCTCCATGTAGGGATCCTGGGAGTCTTATTAGGCGTTTTATATCGCTTGTGACTGGTTCGTCGGCGTTTACGCTGTGTTTTTTTATTGCTATGTCTATTATTTGTGTCCATACGTCTTTTTTTACGCCTCGCACCATGTCTAGGTTTTTTGTTTTTCTGGCTCTTTGCACTCGTTCTGGGTCTGTGAAGAATTTATATAGTCTTTCTGCTTTTTTTTCTCCAACTCCGTTTAGTTGTTTGAGGTATTTTATTGCGTTTTCTTTTGTTTTGTTTTGTAGTTTTTTTGGTAGTTCTTGGTAGATCCAGTTTGTTATTTTTTTGTCCCAGTTGTTTCCGTGTTTTTTTAGTTTGAGGTATTCTATGACTACTTCGTCTTGGATGTCGCTTCCTTCTTTAATTGGTGAAAGGCCTTTTCCTGAGATGTAGTCGATTATTTCTCGTCTTTCATTGCTTCCTAGTGTTTTTATTTTTTTGTCGTAGACATGTATGTGGTAGCCACGTCCTCCTGAGAAAACTAGTTGTATTTTTTTGGGGTTGAATCCGAGGTCGTTTATTAGAAATTGGTTTATTAGTTTGTCTGCTTCTTTTTTTACTTCGTGTAGCATTTCTTTGTATGTTTGTTTTGGGTTTGCTATGTAGTCGGCGTCTAGGTCGAATATTAGGTCGGCTCCTTCCCATTGTTTTTTGTCCATTGTGGTGGCGTTTGGTGTTTTGTATATTGCTGAGGAGTAGTATGTGTGTGCGGGTGCTGTTGTCTGTAGGTATTGTTTTATTTCTTGTTGGTTGTTGAATGCTCTGTGTCTTTTCATTGAGATTTCTTTTGGATATCTTTTGTCGAAGTGTATGAATCCCCATTCGCGGTTTTTTTGTTGTGGTGGTATGTGTAGGTTTGGGTTTGTGTAGTATTTTTTGAAGTTTTCTTTGAGGTATTTTTTTGTTCTTATTCTCATTTTTTCCACATTTTTTGGTTGGCTATCTTTTGGTTTGGTTGTGTTTTGTTAGTCGTTGTTTTTTTGTTTGTTGGTTTTTGTTTTCCATCTGTAGTATCCTAATGGGTGTGATACTTTTTCGCACATTCCTTTGGGTTCTGGACAGATGTTGTATGTTTTCATTGTTTTGCATGAGGGGGGTGTGTATTCTTTTGTTTTTTCTCTTCCTGCTATGTGTTGTACTTGGTATCTTGTTCTTTCTTCGTCGTAGTCTGGTGAGGTTTTGAATACGTTTAGTACTTCCTTGGGGGTCATTCCGATGTTGATTAAGAAGGATACTAATGTGAATCTATCTGTGTGTGAGAGGTTTTCTCCTTTTTTTGTGCGTGTTATTAGGTTTTGTATGCAAGGGGGGTAGTTTTTTTCTTTTATTGGTAGGTTTTTGTTTATTGTGATTTGGTTTTTCTTTTTTTGTAGGTTTTTTTCTATTTCTTTGGTTTGTTTTTTTAGGTTTTGGCATATTTTTTCTGGTACGTTGAGGGGGAGTTCTTTTAGTATTTTTGTTCTTATTGATTCTTGGAGGAGTCGTGTGAAGTCTTTTTTGTTGAGTGTTACGTTGCCTTTTTTTATTTGTTGGTTTATTAGTTTCCATTTTTTTTCGTTGATTTTCTGTGTTTGTTTTAGGTAGTCTGTGAAGTGTATTTTGTATTTTTTTTTGTTTTGCAGTTGTTGTGTTTTGATGTTTAGAGCTTGTGCTATCTGTTTGATTGTTTCGTTGTTTTCGGTTTTTAGTCTTTTGTGGAATTTCTTGGACTCGTGGAGTGCTATTTTGTTTGTGAGGTAGTGGTCGTTTATGCAGCTTACTATAAGTCTTGATATGGGGTATGAAAGTAGTTCTATGTGGTTTTCTGTTGTTTTGGGTTGGTGGTTGTTGTTTATCGCGTTTTTTATTCTTTTCACTGCGTATTGGCGTTCGCTACTGTAGGCTGGTTTTTCGATTAGGCTGTTTATGTCGAAACCAGCCTCCCTGACGTATTCTTGTGCTTCAGGGAGGAATGGGTATTTCGCGAGCCTTTCCTCCATCTTTTCTTTGGATCCTCCGCTTTTTCAGCGGTTTTTTAGTCTGACTCGATTCTTGGGGCTAGTAGGTATTCTATGTTGCTTCCGGCTATATTGAATTTGAACATGATTGGGTAGTCGGTACCTAGATGCATGGTTACTTCAGGTGCTTTTTGTATTGATTTGCTCATGTCTGATAGGTAGTCTAGGCTGAATAGTGATCTCGCGTTTTCTGTTGAATCGATTTTTATTAGGTCGTCTTCTGTTAGGTCTATTTTAACGCTGTCGGTGTCTCCTTCTCCAGTTATTATCAGTGAGTTGTCTTCGGTTGACAATACGATGTAGTCGCTTATTTTTTCAGTTGCTTTAATCGCTCTCTGTATTCTCTGTCCATTTAACACTATTTCTGCTGGAAGTTCGAGGTCGGGTATGTTTGGTTCCTTTCTTATAGTTGATGGATCAATTAGTGATATGTTGTATTCGAATCCACTTACTTGAATGTTCATCATCGATCCTTCTTCAGTCTCTATTTTCAGTATGTCTTCGTTTGAAGCGAGTGATAGTATATCGTCTATTCTGTTTAGATCGATACCTATCGTCATATCTTCTGTATAGTTGTAAGACTCGAATTCGTCTTCGGGAATTGTTAATAGAGCCATAGCGACGTTCGCTGGATCCACTGCTTTCGTATTCAATCCCTCTTCTGTGATGTTCAGTTTTATTTCGTCCACCAGTCTTCCAACTGCATCTAGTGATTCCTTAAGTTTCCCTGTTTTTATGCTTGCTTTAAATGCCATTAATTACACCAGCCATACTCTTGACATCCTCCCTGTTCTAAAAAAACAGGGGGTTTCAGAGAACCTTTTTGATTCCAGTCATTTCTCTGCGGCGTTGCCACAACACCAATACCTTTGTACTCTACTTTCAAAATGGTTTATAAAATACCTGCCTGACCTACTTCACCTAAACCCGTTCTACCGTGTTATATTGCCCTGTATAGATGTTTTGACCAAACAGATGTCTTTTGCTACACCAAAAATTACGTCTATCGATTTTTATATTTTACCATCAAGCTTTAAATTTAACTATCAAGCTTTTTTTCCTTCAATAAAAATATATAGGTTCAACCTGCTCCGAATAGGTATATAACTAAATAATTAATTATTCAGTTTAGTTAGATTTGGTTTAAGTTAAACCGATTTATTTAATTTGATTTAATTTTTTATTTAAATGGTTTAGGTTTTGGTTTATATTTGTTGTTTGGTTTTGTTAGTCGTATTCTCTCCATGTGAATTGACATTCTAGGCATCTGAAGAATCGTGTTTCTGATTCGTCTGCGCTTCGTAGTTGTCTTAGCCACCAACCTGCTTTGTTGTGTCCACATTCTGGACATTCTTCTTCGATTGTTGGTAGTACGTTTGCGTTTCCGTCTTCGATTACTGGTATTTCGTTGTCTTCTTGGTTTTCGGTGTATGTGTAGTCTTCTTTTATTTCTATAACTACGTCGCAGTCTCTACATTTGAAGAAGCCTTCTTCGGGCATCATCATACTTCCGCATTCTGAACAGAACTCCATATTTAATTGCCTCCTGTTTTTAAGTGATCATTTATTATTTTTTGGTGGTCGAATGCTAGTTTTGGTAGGTTGTTGGTTTTGAACCATTTTGCTGTTTTTGCGTCTGTGTCGGCTTTGGGTTTTCCTTTTGCAGTTCCTGTTACTACTATAGATATTACGTGGCCTCTTGGGTCTCTATCTGGTTTGGAGTAGACTCTATTTATTTTTTTGTTTTTTATTTTGAGGCCTGTTTCTTCTAATGCTTCTCTATAGCCGGCTTCTTTGATGGTTTCTCCGTGTTTTATGAATCCGCCTGGAATCGCCCAACTGTTTTTGTATGGTTCACTGGCTCTTTTAATTAGAACTACCTTGTTTGGGTTGTTTTTTGTGTTGGTTATAATTATGTCTACTGCAAGGGCTGGTACCTTGTGTTTGCCATTGCATATACATTCAATCAAAATTTGCCACCGATCTGGTTGATAATGGTTCTTTATAAGTTTAACTTTGGTGGATTTTGTTTATAGTAATGTTTTGTTTTTTGTGTGGTTTTGGGGTTTATTTAAGGTATTGTTTTTTGTTCTCCCTCCATGTTTTTTTGTTTTGGAGGGAGTGTCGATTGGAGGTTTTTTGGTTTTTAGAATGTTTTTATTTCGCCGTTGATTACTTTTTTTGATATTTTGTTTATGTTATCGAGTTTGTCTTCTACTATTGATTCTATAGTTGGTTGTATTTGTTTTATGTTTTCTCCTTTGTGTGGTATTGTTTGTACGCTTACGCATTTTGGTTCGTTTATTGGTTGTCCGATTTGTGATAGTAGTCTTACGTATACTTCTCGTATTTCGTCTACTTCGTTGCTGATTTGGTTTGCTATTTCTGTTGATAGGATGTTGTATATTTTGCCTATATGGGATACTGGGTTTTTGCCGCTTGTTGCTTCTATGCTCATTGGTCTGTTTGGTGTTATTAGTCCGTTTGATCTGTTTCCTCTTCCTACTGATCCGTCGTCTCCCATCTCTGCGCTTGTTCCTGTTACTGTTTGGTAGATATTTCCTTTTTCGATGTTGTCTGCTTTGTTTATGTCTATTTCTATTGGTATTTCTGTTTTTTTAACTGCCATGTCGTGTACATTGTTTTTTATTTCGTTGAGTATGTTTTTGTAGTGGTCTATGTCGTCTAGTTCGCTTGAGACTGTTGCTTGGGCTATTGTTAGTGAGATTGTTTCGTTGTTTCTTAATCCCATTACTTTTATGTCTTCTCCGATTGCTGGGATTTCGTTTCTTAGGTTGTATAGATATCTTTCTGTTTGGTAGACCAGTTTTTCTGTTTCTGAGAATGGTGCGTATCCTACTCCGAAGGATGTGTCGTTTGATTTTGG
Organism: Methanonatronarchaeum thermophilum; assembly: GCF_002153915.1. Taxonomy (NCBI): domain Archaea; kingdom Methanobacteriati; phylum Methanobacteriota; class Methanonatronarchaeia; order Methanonatronarchaeales; family Methanonatronarchaeaceae; genus Methanonatronarchaeum; species Methanonatronarchaeum thermophilum. The sequence continues at coordinate 149,512 of NZ_MRZU01000003.1, read as the reverse complement.
TATGCTGTCTCTTTCGAATACTTCTCTTAGTTCGGCTGAGCTTTGACCTAGTTTGCTGTCGATTATTATGTCTCCTTCTGTGTCTAGGTGGTTGAAATGTTCTTTTAGGTATTTTCTTGCGGCTTTTAGAGCTATTTTTTCAGCTGGGAACTGTTCGTCCCCAATGGAGGTTGTTGCTCTACCTACCAGTAGTATGTATATTGGTTTTATTACTTCGCCGCCTCCAATTTTTGGGCAGGAGCTCCCTGCAGCGATTTGTGTTTCATCTGTGTTGTGGTGCATTACCTCTCCATATCTATTTAGGTATTCTTGGGAGAGTGCTTGTGAAACTGTTTCTGCTAGGCCGTCTGCTATTGTGTCTGGATGGCCTATTCCTTTTCTTTCAACTAACTCGACTTTTTGATCTTCAACCGGTGTTTTAAGTACGTTTTCAACATTGATGTTCTTTTTATTCTGGCTCACTAAATTACCTCCAATCGTAGAATCAGGTTTTGATTGATTATAGAAATAATTCTTTTTATTGATAAAAAATTACCTTGGGTTATTGGTTTTTGTTGTTTGTTCGGTTAGTTATTGGGGTAGCGGGTATATTATTTTTATTATTATAAAAACAAACCTATTACTCATAGTTATTTTTTATTAGGCATGGTTATTGGGTTCTTTATTTTTAATGTATACCGAATTTTCAGACCGGTAGTATCCTAACCGTCGGCTCTATCTCACCGATAATCTCACCATCTTTAAACATCCTCACAACTCCACCGCTTTTCGCAACAGAAACAGCTATAGCATCCGTCTCTTTAGTTATACCGGCACAAGCTATATGCCTAGCACCTAAACCTTTTTTCAACTCAATATCCTTTCCATGTATATCAAGATATCTTCCAGCAGACCTAATCAAACCTTCATCATCTATAAGAAACACACCATCAACCTGAGATATCTCCTTTATATTCTCCCAGTTATCATGATTCCGAACATCCCTAACCTCATCATCCTGGCATTTATAGGGATTTATAAGAATCTGATGCGACTTCTCAAGAACATTGTCAATATCGCCTATAATAAACCCAGTTCCAATCGCCTTACCTTCCCTACCCTCACTACCAATTTTAACTGCAAGATTGATAACAGTCTTAACAATATCGGTATCAACTTGAGAAGTACCCTGAGAAACACTTTCAAAAATAGGGTGCTCAGAAACCTTATAAACCAACATACCAACAGCATCCTCATTAACACTACCAACACCGATAATCGTGTCACCAATCTCAATCTTACCCTTCATATAAGCATGAACAACCGCTTCATTCAACTGCCTAGAGAAGTTCTGAGTACCCCCTTCAGTCGTAATCTTAAACTCCTCATGCTCACCAGAATACTTACTCTCATGAGAAGTAACAATAAAAACCGAAAAATCATACTCATCATCAAGCAAACCAGTAATGTCACGATCTCCAACAACAACGATCAAAGCCGAAGCTCCAAGCTCATTAGCAATCTCAACCGATTTATTAATAATCTCTTTCTCCATCTCTCCCACCAACACCATCAAATCAAATCAAATCAAATCAAATCAAATCTAAGTTGGATTTAGTTGAATTTGTTTTTATTTTTTTGTTGGATGTATGTGTATGTTTTGTTATTTTAATTTAAGGTTTTGTTTTTGGTTTTTGGATTGCTGTGTTTTTGTTTGTTTTTAGCAGGTTGGTTGGTTTATGTCTTTGATTTTGTTTATGTCTTGGAATGTTTTTAGTTCTGGGTCTATTTTTTCGATTTTGTTTATTGGTATGTAGTTGACTTTTAGTCTGTTTAGGATGTTTAGTATTCTGCGGTCGCCTTGTTTTAAGGCGTGTTTGGTTGCTTTACGTCCGGGTTTGATTTTTATTGCGGTTGGAAGGAACTCTATGTATCCTTTTTTGTTTTTTATTACGGCTGCGTCGTAGTTTTCTGTTTTGTTGTATAGGTAGTTGGTTAGTTCTGGTTTGATGTATGGCATGTCGCAGCCTGATACTATTGCTTTACCTTTATTTATTGTTTTGAGGCCGGCGAATATGCCTGCTACGGGTCCGTAGTTTTTTATTGGGTCGTATGTTATTTCGTCTATTTCGGGTACTTTGGCCATGATTATTTCGCCTTGTGCTTCGTCTTTGGCGACGGCTATGATTTTGTCTGATGTTTCTGTTAGTTTTTGGGCAACGTGTCGTATCATTATTTTTCCATTTAGTTCGTATAGTGCTTTGTCGCTACCGAACCTTGTGCTGTTTCCTCCGGCTAGTATTATGGCAGACCTCATGTGATCGCCCGGTGTCTCATAAATATGAATTTATGTCGAGCCTATTGTTTCTTTCTCATTGTTTTTTGGTTTGTTTTTTTTTGTGTTGGGGTGGGGTTAGGCCTACCATTTATTGATGATTCATGACTATATCTATTTATGTTCGATACATCTGTGGTTATGGATCAACTCTTAAGTGAGTTGGAAAGTAGGGATGGTGTTGTCGTTGCTTTTTCTGGTGGCGTAGATAGTTCTGTTGTCGCTAGTTTAGCTGACGAGACATTGGACGGGGATTCGTTGGCTGTGACGGTTCGTTCTGAAGTTTTCTCTGATTCTGAGATTGATTATGCTGTCGATGTGGCAGGCGAGATTGGAATCGAACATGAGGTCGTTGAACTAGAATTATTGGATATTCCTGAGTTCCGGGAGAACCCTGTTGAGCGTTGTTATATCTGTAAAAAAGAGATTATGGGTTGTTTGTTTGATATCGCGTCTGAACGTGGTTTTGAATCTGTTGTTGATGGTACCACTGCTTCTGATTTTCAGAAGGATAGGCCTGGAGCCAGAGCTTTAGAGGAGTTCGGTGTTTTTTCACCCCTTGCGGAGCAGGGTTTGGATAAGGATCAGGTGAGGATTATTGCGAGTGAGCTTGGTCTTCCTAACAGTGACCGTCCTTCTATGTCGTGTCTAGCAACTCGGATTCCTTATGGAAGTGAGATCTCTATTGAGCGTTTGAATCGTATCGAGGAGGCTGAGGTTTTTTTGAAGGAGATTGGTTTTGAGCAGGTTAGGGTTCGGGATCATGATGGGATAGCTAGGATTGAGTTTTCACGGGAGAACAGGGATCTTGATGTTGAGGTTATGGATGAGGTTGATAGTCGTTTGAAGGAGATTGGTTTTGATTATGTAACTCTGGATATGGCTGGCTATAGTTCGGGTAGTATGGATAAGTTGGTTAGGTGATGGAATGGTTGTCGCTATAAACCTATAGTGAATCTTGTAAAAAACCAAATAAAATTACCCACAGTAATATAGATATAGGTAAGCTATAAGGTAGAGTAATTCTATTGTGTTTACCACCCAACAAGGAGAAACAAAAATGCCAAAAAAACAAAAAGAATACCAAATCGAGACAAAAACAATCCACTCAGGAAGAGAAGCAAGTCAACCCGGAAGATCCTGCCAAACCCCAATACACCCAACAGTAGCCTACAACTTCAAAAACTCAAAACAAGCCGCAGACCTCTTCGCAATAAAACCACCAGAATTCCCAGGCCAAATATACAGCCGATTCACAAACCCAACCTACGAAGCATTCGAACAAAGAATGACAGAACTCGAAAACGGAATACAAGCAGCCTCCACAGCAAGCGGAATGGCCGCAAACACACTAGCACTACTCACATTCCTAGAAACCGGAGACAAAATACTAGCAACAAAAACACTATACGGAGGAACAGTAACACTCTTCGACCAAACACTACCCAAAAAATTCAACATAAAAGTCGATTGGACAGACCCAGACCCACAAAAAATCCAAGAAAAAACCGACAAAAACACAAAAGCAATCTTCGCCGAAACAATCGGAAACCCAAAACTAAACGTACTAGACATCGAAAAAACAGCCAAAATCGCAGAAGAAAACAACATACCACTAATAATAGACAACACATTCGCCACACCATACCTATGCCAACCAATAAACCACGGATGCCACATAGTAACACACTCAGCAACCAAATGGATAGGAGGACACGGAACAGTACTAGGCGGAGCAGTAATAGACTCCGGAAACTTCAAATGGCCAAAAGGAAACTACCCCGCAATCACAGACACCGACCCCAGCTATAGAGGCGGACTAAACTACTGGAACGAATACAAAGAAAACGCCTACATAACAAAACTAAAAAGCAGATACCTAAGAGACTTCGGATCCTGCATAAGCCCATTCAACGCATTCCTACTACTACAAGGACTCGAAACACTACACCTAAGAATGGAAAAACACTCACAAAACGCCCAAGCAACCGCAGAATATCTACAAGACCACCCCAAAGTAAAATGGGTCGCATACCCAGGACTCAAAAACCACCCAACACACAAACAAGCCAAAAAATACCTACAAAACGGATACGGCGGAATGATAGGATTCGGAATAAAAGGCGGAGCAAAAGCAGGAAAAAAATTCATAGAATCCCTACAACTATTCTCACACCTCGCAAACGTAGGAGATGCAAAATCACTAGCAATACACCCATGGACAACAACCCACTCCCAACTAACACCAAAACAACGAAAAGAAGGCGGAGTAACAGAAGACTTCATAAGACTATCTATAGGAATTGAAAACCAAAACGACATAATAAACGACATATCAAACGCACTAAACGAGGCATAAAAATGAAACAAGGGTCTGTAGGAATCGTCGAAACAAAAAACCACAAAATAAACAGAAAAATAAAACTAGAAAGCGGAAAAAAATTCGGTCCAATCAACATATCATACGAAACATACGGAAACCTAAACGAAGAAAAAACAAACGCCATACTCATATGCCACCCACTAACAGCAGACGCACACGCAGCCGGATACCACCCCGGAGACACAAAACCCGGATGGTGGGACAACATGATCGGTCCAGGCAAAACATTCGACACAGAAAAATACTACATTATATGCTCCAACGTACTCGGAGGATGCAAAGGAACAACAGGCCCCCCATCAACAAACCCAGAAACCGGAAAACCATACGGAACCGACTTCCCAGTAGTAACAATCAAAGACATGGTCAAAGTCCAAAAAAAACTAACAGAAAACCTAGGAATCAAAAAACTCCTAGCCGTAGCCGGAGGCTCACTAGGAGGAATGCAAGCACTACAATGGACAGTCACATACCCAAACAAAGTAAAATACTGCATACCAATAGCAACAACAGCTAAATCAAGCCCCCAACAAATAGCATTCAACGAAGTAGGCCGAAGAGCAATAATGTCAGACCCTAACTGGAACAACGGAAACTACTACAACAAAAAACCACCCAAAAACGGACTAGCACTAGCAAGAATGGTAGGACACATAACATACCTAAGCGACGAATCAATGAAAAAAAAATTCGGAAGAAAACTCAGAAACAAAAAAGAATTCACATACGACTTCGACATAAACTTCGAAGTCGAAAGCTACCTAAAATACAAAGGCAAAACATTCGTCGAAAGATTCGACGCAAACTCCTACCTATACCTAACAAGAGCAGTAGACTACTTCGACCTAACAAACGGAGAAAACGAACTAACAAACGCATTCAAAAACGTAAAAACAAAATTCCTAGTCATAGCAATAACATCAGACTGGCTATACCCACCATACCAATCAAAAGAAATAGTACGAGCACTAGAAGCAAACGACATAGAAGTATCCTACTCAGAACTAAGATCAACATACGGACACGACGCATTCCTACTCGAACCAGGACAAATGAAACACCTAATAACAAGCTTCCTAAGAAAAATAACAGTCAACGACGTAATGGAAGAAACAACACCAATAATCAACAAAAAAACCTCAATAAAACAAGCATCAAAAACAATGATGAAAAACAACTCAACACACCTACCAGTAATCACACAAAACGGAAAAATAGCAGGAATAATAACAGCCTGGGACATAGCAAAAGCAGTATCAGAAGACCTAAAAGAACTAGAAGACGTAATGACCAACAACGTAGTAACAGCAAACCCAAACGAATCAATCAGAAGCGTAATAAACAAAATAAAAAAACACAACATATCAGCACTACCAGTAGTCGACAAAAAACAAAAAGTAATCGGAACAATCTCAAGCGACGTAATCTCACAACTAATAACAAAAGACACCCCAACACCAGAAACAGACAACCAAACAAACCTCTAAAAAAACCAAACCCCATCAAAAACAAAACTACATCACTAAAACTACACAAAACAACATAAAAACAACACAAAAAATAAAAACAAAACAAAAAAAGAAAATAAACACAGCCTATAGCAAAAAGCCTGCCAAAAGACAGACCCAAACCATAATCAAAACCCGCTATAGACCTAACAAAAAAATCTCTAAAAACTATTTTTTTTATCCTGCTTCTCCAGGAAGGCCTCCGCCTCTCATACCTTCAATCTCAGCTTGAAGTTCTTTCTGAAGTTCTTGTAGTTTCTCTTGAACTTTTTCTTGCTGTTTCTCTAATGTTTCAACCCTAACTTCAAGATCTTCTACTTCTTCTTCAAGCTCTTCAATAAGCTTTTCAGAACTTTCTTTCTCAATAATAACGTCACCATAAGTCCGATAAACAGTGGAATCCTCATCAGCATTCTTAAGCTCTTCAATAGCATTCTCAAGTTGATTTTGCCTCATACTGCTCTGATTTTTCTGATTAGCAATGTTCTCTGCTTTCTGCTGAAGCTGTTGACCTTTCTGCAATTTTTGCTGTACTTCCGGGGGTAGTTGTCCAGTACTCATAAATAATTCACCATATAACTACAACAAACTACATCCTTTTATTGTTTATATCTTTGGGAAAACCACACAAAACAAATCAACACCAACCAAAACCAAATCAAAACAATAACAAAAAAATTTACATACTACATGGCTCAAAAACTATGTTAAATCAAAACAAAAGAAAAAACGGAGAATAAAATGGTTGAAATAGCAATTATAATGGGATCAGAATCCGATATGCCCGTGGCTGAAAAAGCTTTCGATATACTTGACCAAAAAGAAATTGAATATGAAGTTGAAGTTATATCAGCCCATAGAAACCCCGAAAAACTAGAAAAATACATCAAACAGTCAGACGCTAAAGTCTACATCGCAATAGCAGGTCTAGCCGCAGCCCTACCAGGAGTAATAGCATCCCACACAGATAAACCAGTTATAGGAGTACCAGTAAACGCAAAACTAGATGGATTAGACGCTTTATTAAGCATAGTACAAATGCCAAAAGGAGTCCCAGTCGCATGCGTCGGAATAGACCGAGCAGACAACGCAGCCATACTAGCCCAACAAATACTAAAAACCTAAAATAAACCACAAAAACACAAACCACAAAACCAAAAAAACACAAAAAAAACTAAGAGAAGACAAGTAGTATACTGCACCCAAATCAAACAATCAAATCCCCAGTGATTCCACAAACCCATCCTACCCCTCCTTCTCTACCTAATTTGGTGGTTTTAAACCCCAAAAACACCTAAACACACTACCCTTCAGCTTAATAGGATATATTAATTTTTTTAAAATAAAGTATTAGAATTTTATTTTTTTGCCAGAGCCGTCTCTTCTATACTCACCAAACTCTGTTCCTAAAAGCTCTTTTTTATTAAAAACTGGACCTTCTACACATAGGCGTGTACCATCTGGATCCATACAACAAGAACCGCAGACACCGACACCACACTTCACATACCTCTGAAGACTAACCTCAATAAAAACATCATCAGGGGTGTTTTCAACAATTTTTTTAAGCATAGGTTCTGGGCCACAAGAATAAACAGCGTCAAAATCATCTAACAAATCCATTATAGGTTCAGTTATATATCCACTACATCCTTCAGAACCATCTTCTGTAGCAACAACAAGGTCGCCTAACTCTTTAAACTTATCTCTAAACAACAATTCATCTTTAGTTCTACCGCCAACTGCGATAGTCAACTCCTTACCCATCTTTTTAAGCTCTCTAGCCAATGGAAGCAAGGGAGCACCACCACAACCACCAGACACGATCAGAACCCGATCACCCTTTAAACTAAAGGTATTACCATATGGCCCTCTAATCCCAACCTGATCACCAACATCAAGACCAAACATGTCTTCAGTAGCAGGGCCAACCTTCTGAACGGTTAAACCAGTCGGATCGATAATTGAGGGAGAAATAGGAATTTCATCTGAACCAGGAATCCAAACCATAAAATACTGACCAACCTCACAATCAATACTACCATCCAAAATAAAAGTTTTTATATTCGGGGTCTCATCAACAATATCATCTATTTCGAAAACAACTGGCCTATCCATCTTGAATCACACCAATCTATTATATCTAATACTATTTCTATCTTAAACAGAAATCAAGTTTATTTATTTTTATTTTCATTTTTACACAAAAATTCAATATCCATCGAAATTGAGTTAAGTTTAGAGTGGTTTGAAAAATGTCCAAAGTCTACCTTTACCGTAAAAACAAAGAAAAAATAGAGTATGAATCCATCTTAGACGACATAGCATCAAAAATCAAACAAAAATTCAACCATAACGACAAAATAGCTTTGAAACTCCATTTCGGTGAAGAAGAAAGTGATACACACCTAAACCCAGAGTTGGTTAAATCACTTTACAACAGAATAAACAATCACGTCAAGAAAGCAGTTCTAATGGACTGCAACGTACTATATAAAAGCGATCGTTCTTTCGGTGAATCACATAAAAAAACAGCTAAAAAAAATGGATTCAATTTTGCACCAATCATAATAGCAGATGGTGAAGACGGAAAAGACGAAACTGAAATCGACATAAACTTAAAACACTTCGAAAAAGCAAGAATCGGGAAAAAACTCGAAAACTACAATGGAGTAATATCAATTGCACATTATACTGGGCACGATGCAACAGGAGTCGGTGGGAACCTAAAAAACATAGGCATGGGCCTAGGTAGTAAACCAGGAAAACTAGAAATGCACAACGCATTCGAACTAGAAGTAGACAAAGAAACCTGCACAGGATGTAAAAAATGCAATGATATCTGCCCAGAAAATGCAATACAAGTAAATAATAAAGCAGAAATCAACCAACAAACCTGCATAGGCTGTGGAAGCTGCGTAGGTTGGTGCCCAAAAGGAGCAGTAAAAATCCCATGGAGCAACTCAACATCAAAAGACCTACAAGAAAAAATAGTGGAATACGCCTACGCAGCATTAAAAAACAAAAAAACCTACCACATAAACGTACTCCTTAACATAACCGAACTATGCGACTGCGTAAACAAACCACAAAAACCAATCATACAAGACATCGGAATACTAGCATCAAACGACATCGTATCAATAGACCAAGCAAGCATCGACCTAACAGGAAAAAAATTCATACCAGAAAACATAAACCCCGAACACCAAACAAACTACGCAGAAAAAATCGGATTAGGAGAAAAAAAATACGAACTAATAGAAATCAACCACTAAAAACAAAAAAACCTACACACATAAACCACCTCCAATAACTTTCAGAAATTTAAGATAAATAAGACCTATCGTTCATCAATACTTTACTTTAAAATCACCGAACTCATTTTTATATTGTTCAGACCTCACTTCAACATTGGTTACTTCAGCTCTTTCAGGCCCTTCCCAACAAAAATCAATCATTTCATCCACCATATCATCATCTCCTTCAAAAACGGCTTCAACCCTACCATCAGGCAGGTTTTTCACCCAACCACCAACACCCTTTTCAACAGCATTATCTCTCGTAGTTGCCCTAAAAAATACACCTTGAACCTTCCCTTCAACAAAAACATGAACCCTCTTCTTAGACATACTAATCAACAATTAAACCTCAAACCTAAAAGATTTAATCCAAAACACAAATAAATAAAAACACAAAAAACGTTAGTGGCTTTCTATAATAAACAGATTAATTAAAAATCTTTTATAACTCACTCTAAAAATTCGATAGGAATAAATAGGTTTATAAACAAAAATAAGAAAATGGGGTTTTTAAGAGAGAAAAAACGTTAGTTTCCTCTCTTTAGGTAAATCTCCATTGAAGAGACGTTTGATTCTCCGCCTTCTTTGTTTTCAAGTGTTTCTGTAGAGATTTTTATATCTTCAACCTCAACATCTTCGAGGAACCTGTTTCTGACAACTTCTGCTGTGTCAACGGCTGTTGAAATGGCTCTACCTCTGGCTTTGATGACTACTTCATCGGATCCTTCGTTAAATTGGGTTGTTACTGCGAGCACGTAGCTCATTACTTCTTTGTTTCCTACATATACGACGTTATCTTCTGACATTTTGCGACCTCAATTGGTTTTTCTGACTTCTCCCACACCCTGGCTGAAAACAGCCTGTTTATTTAGGTGGGAGTTCTCCGGACATTGCCGGAGGCTTTGGGCCGAGTCAGTGCGGCCAACGCTGGACAATTAAAGAACTGTCCAGGAAATCAACATCCAAGAATGGACGTCGATTAATCATTAACGCGAACCACGACTTTAATCGTGGGAATTATCGCTGTATCAATCTAATTAATCTATGAATCACTTAAGCTTTTCGCACAACCAACAGTTTTTTTCAAAACCAACATAGATGTCTTACGCAACTAGGATTCAAAACCAAATTTTAATCATTATGTGTATGGCTTTGTTCTGTTATATTGTAAAGTATTGTTTTTTTGTTTTTTTGGTGGAATTATAAAATTCCAGGGGAACTCCCTGTTGTAGGGAGTTATTGGAACAGATTTTTATCCTTCTTTTTTTCCTCGGTTTCTTCCTCTTCTTCCTCTTTCTTTTTTGTTGGTATTGGTTTAACAATCATAACATCATTTGAAGCAAGTACCCATCGGTATGGCAATAGTATACCATTTGCACCGTCAAGCTGTTCCTCAAAATATGAGTTTAGATTCCCTACTGAAAGTTTCTCGACCTTACTATCTTCGATATTGAGGATTGCATCCTCAGTAGTTCCTACGAACATACCATCTCTTGTGTACACATCAACGTTTAGTAAATTAGTTAGTTCTAATTCCATTAATTCCACCACTCAAATATTATATATAAGATTTCTTGAAACCAGTTTATGGTTTATAAACAATTGTTATATAAAGCTATAGTAATTCAACATCCGTTTCCCTGAACCGTTCAAAACCGATGTCACTATACACTTGATTCAATAACACCCAAATTATGGGTTGAATTTGGATATGAAATCAAACATCGATTACTGGTTTAAACCCATTACACACTACTATGCTATTTTGTTTTATTAATGTTTACTGTTACCTTAAGGAATACCAACCCAAAAAAAGATGTAAACCTACAAAAAAAACAAAAGAATTTAGACTACCTCCATACCTACCAATACCAATAAAAACAAATTTTGGAATTTTCAAACAAAATCAGACCATGTAGTTTAAAACCAGATATACCTAACAATTATTGATAGGTGAGGAATTGATTATGCTATACTTTTTTTCACTTTCGGTTAGGTTAACACATACCTTTATTTAATATGACGGTTAATTTTTGTTTAGATAGAAAAGCCTCCAAACCCAAGGAGGGGGCCTATATATGAATAACAAAGTAGAAGAAGCATTAGAGGAGCTTAAGGGCTCCATTAGTGATTTCGATGAATCAGAGATAAGAGAAGAAGTTGAAGACCTAATTTTGAAATACAAAGTGCCTAAAGACCAAGCAGTGTCAACTATTCTTAGAAAACATACAGGTACAACGCGTAAAACAGTTGGACAAAAAAACATATCGGAACTGAACTCAGGTGATAGTGGAGTAGAGATTACCGGTAGAATTCTCCGGGTTGTTGACCGTGAAATAGAGGTTGATAGCGAACCTCGTTCAATACGATCTGGTACAATAGCTGATAAATCAGGATCAATAGATTTCACTGCATGGAGAGACTTCCCTTTTGAAGAAAACAGTGTTGTAGAGATTAAAAACGCATACGTAAAAGAATATCGAAACCGTCCAGAACTGCAGATAGGGGATTATGCAGAAATCCGGGAGCCAAGTGAATCAGACCTACCAACTGCTGAACAACTAAAAAAACCAATAAAAGTAGATCTAGACAATGTCGACAGAGTTTACACTGCAGAAGTAGAAGCCGAGATAGTTGAAGTTATGGAAAGAAGCGGGCTAATAATGAGATGTCCAGAGTGCAATCGAGTAACAATGGCAAGTGAATGTCAAGAACACGGAAAGGTTGACACAATACCCGACTTAAGAATAAAAGCCGTACTAGACGATGGAGTAGGTGCAATTCAAGCAACAATGCCGAAAGAGATAGTAGAAACCATGGTCGGTATAACCCTAGACGAAGCAATGGAAATGGCCAGAGAAGAAATGGACAAAACCGTAGTATACGAAGAAGTTAAAAAAGTCGTTGGAAAATCAATAGTAACAGTCGGAAGAGCAATAGGAAACAACTTCCTTGTAATGGACTACAAAGAAGTATCCTGGGACCCTGAAGAAAAAGCAAAACAAATACTACAACAAATCAAGGAGGCCTAAAAATGAGAGAAGTAGCAAAACGAGTATTCGCAAAAGAATACGCAGATTCAAACCTAGTCGTCAGAGACGGAAACACAGAATACGCACCATCCTACGTAATCACACCAACCGGAGCAAAATGCAACAGACTATACGTATCAGGAGTAATAACAGAAATCGAAAAAATGGGAGACGACGAAAGCTATAGAGCCAGAATATCAGACCCCACAGGCCAATTCCTGGTATTCGCAGGAGAATACCAACCAGAAGCAGCAAGATTCCTAGCAGAAGCAGAAACCCCATCATTCGTAACAATATACGGCAAAACAAACGTATATCGGCCAGACGAAGAAACCGTAATAACCTCAATACGACCAGAAAGCATAAACTACTGCAAAGAAATCGACAGAGACCGATGGATAGTAAAAACAGCAAAACAAACACTAAAAAGACTCCAAAACATCGACCAAAAAACAAAACAACACTACAACACAAACACAGAAAAATACCAAAAAATGACACAAAAAGCACTAGAAATCACAATAGGAATAGAACAACCAAAAAAAGAAACTGCACAACCTCAACAAGAAACTAAGCCACAGAAAACAGAGCCCCATACATCTGGTGAAGCCATTGATTTGGAAGAACCGGATAAAGAGCCTGAAGATTTTTTTAACCAACCTAAAAAAACAGAAGAACCTTCTGGTGATTTAGCAGGTTCCAATGAAATTGAAGATGAATTAGAGGAGTCTGAAGATGATTTCTTAGAGGAGATTATTTCAGGTGGTAAGAAAGACGATAAAAAGAAAGATGATGATAAGAAAGACGAGAGCGGAGATATAGAGGAGTGGGATTTAAGCGTTGATTGACATTAGGTTGTTTTAGTGGCCTTATATGGCCACTTCTTTAATTTTATCACTTGGTTAAGTTTTTTGTTAGATTTTTTTGTCTATCTGGTTGTTTATTATTGTTATTGTTTGTGATGCAAAGTACTCTCTTGGTCCTATAGAAATTTTTTTGGATTTATTTTTTAGTTGGTCTTTAGTTTTTTTAGGTATTCCTTTGTGATCTCCTACTATGAATACGGGGTTTTTTATGTTTACGTTTTTTATTTTCTCGCCATTTTTGTCCATTAGGTATATCTCTTGGTTGTCTGGTATCAGTTCGCTTATGTCTTTTTTACTTATCTGTATGTTGGAGTTTGTTGGATTACTCCATTCACAGCCAACCAAGGTATCGCTGTAGTTTAATGTTTTTTTAATCCAATGTCCTATGCTTCTTTCGTTCGGCCTGAGTCCCTGTATATTATTTCCATTGAATTTTAGTGATATAGGGGGGTTTGGTGGTCCATTTAGACAAACAGTAACTTCAACATCACTTCTAACCTCTCCTGATATCCATAGACTGGAGATTACCGATCTAGCTATTAAATCCATCCTACCACCGTCTCCAGGTAGGTCGTTTATATTGAAATCTCCATCTGTTCTTCCAGTATTGGAGTATAGAATATAACGTCGCATAAAGATACAATTATTTTTTAGTTGTTAAGTTCATTGCGCTATAAAAAAACCTTGGTTTTGTTTGGGTTGGTTGTATCGAAAGTTACTCTTTTTTGGAGGTATGATTGTTGTTTGTATTTTTATGAAGGATAGGGATCGTTATTGGAGGAAGGCTAAGAGAGAGGGATATAGGGCTCGAAGTGCTTATAAGCTTAAGCAGATAGATGAGCGTTTTGATTTGATTCAGAAGGGAGATAGTGTTGTTGACCTTGGAGCTGCTCCAGGTGGTTGGCTACAGGTTGCAAAGGAACTTTCTGTTGATGGTGTTGTTGTTGGCGTTGATTTAAATCGTATTAAAGAGATAGATGGTGTTGAAACGGTTGTAGGCGATATACGTGAAGATTCTACTTTAGAGTCTGTTCACGATATGGTGGGTGATGCTGACGTGGTTTTGTGCGATGCTTCACCGGATTTGTCTGGTAATTGGAGTATAGATCACAGTAGGTCGATAGAACTCGCAACTAATGCTTTAGATTTTGCTAGAAAAATATTGAAACCTAAAGGCAGTTTCGTAGTAAAAGTTTTCCAAGGAGATATGTACGATGATTTTTATAAAAAAGTTGATGGAGATTTTGGTTTTGTAAAAGGACATTCACCAGATGCTTCAAGAGAACAAAGCGCAGAGATATACGTAATTGCAAAAAATTATATTTCAGTCCCTGTAGAAAAAGGAGATATAGCTAAAGTTGAAGTTTTAGATCAAGGACATCAAGGAGATGGAATCGCCAAAATTAAGGATTTTGTCATTTTTGTCCCAAACACTACGGTCGGTGATTTCGTAAAAATAGAAATAACAGAAGTAACAGACAGATATGCTAAATCCAAAAAAATAGAATAAACCCAATACACCTAACCATAACTGGCTTTTACCTATAGCTCTTGAAAACATAAAATTGAAGCTAAAACACAATATTCGGTTGATTTAATTGGGTTGTTGAGTAAGTTTTATTGTTTGTTTGTAATTTAGGTTTGTTTGTGGTTGTTTCCGGGTCACCATACTTTGTATAGGCATCTATCGTCTTTTCCTTCTATTTTTTCTACATACCCGCAGGAACAACGTATCTCTTTCTTTTTAATGTCGGTTTCAAGTTTTTTACCGCATTTTTTACATTTCATTTTTCTATTTATATGTTTGGTTTTTGTTTAAATGAGTGTTCTTATTTTTTCGAGTTCGTTTATGCAGTTGTTTAAGTCTTTTTTGTATTTTTTTTGGAATTTATCCATGTTGTGTACTTTTGCTCCTTCTGTGGATGGCTCTATATATCCTTCTCTTTCAAGGACTCTTAGTGAATATCTTACTTTGTGTTTTGGGATCCCTGTTATCTCCGATAATTGCCCCATGCCAATTGGACCTTTTTTGTAGGCGACGTTAAGTACTTTAATGTGTCTATGAAGTAGTTTGACCTCTTTCTCTATGTTCTCAGTCAACATTGCAGTATTTACTTTATTTTTTAGGATTAATAGGTTTTTAATGAAAGTGGAAATTGATGGTGGGGATATAACCCCTAGGACTTTAGTTGCTCCTCCTTCTAAAAGCTATACGCACCGAGCTATTACAATAGCCGCTCTTGCTAGAGGTAAATCAATTATTAAGAATCCATTGTTATCTGAAGATACTTTAGCTACTGTAAGTGGATGTGAAGCGTTTGGAGCTAAAATTGAATTCCAGGAAGATAGGTTGGTTGTTGATGGATTTAATGGTTCTCCAAAAATCCCTGAAGACGTAATCGACCTTAAAAACTCCGGAACCTCCCTCCGATTTATATCAGGTGTTTCCACACACCTTGAAAAAGGATACTCTGTGTTAACTGGAGACAGTTCACTCAGGTCAAGGCCAAATAAACCATTAATCGATGCATACAACAAATTGGGAGCTAGAATTAAAAGCTCTAAACTAGATGGAACAGCTCCTTTAATTATCAATGGAAAACTAACTGGAGGATATGTAGATATACGAGGAGATATATCCAGCCAGTTCATTTCAAGCATACTAATAAATGTACCTTTAGCCAAAAAAGACAGCGAAATAGATGCAACAACCAAAATAAGATCCAAACCATACATCGATATAACACTTGAAGTAATGAAGAAAGCAGGTATAGATGTGGAAAAAGAAAAAAGAAACTACAAGGTTCAGGGAGATGAACAATACCAACCACTAGACATGACGATACCAGGCGATTTCTCCTCAGCAGCAAACATACTAGCTATAGGTGCAATTACAGACAAAAAAATAGAAATCAACGGACTACCACCCAGTGAACAAGGGGACGAAAAAATACTTGAACTACTCGAGAAGTTCGGAGCAAAAGTAACACGTAAAAACGATAAAATAACAGTAAAACCAAAACCACTAAAAGGAATAGAGATAGATGCCTCAAACATACCCGACCTACTACCAATACTATCAGTCATAGCCACACAAGCAGAAGGAAAAACCCGTATACATAACGTAGAGCACGCCAGATACAAAGAATCCGATAGAATAAAAGCAATGGCCAGCGAACTGAAAAAAATGGGTGCAGACATAAAAGAACACAAAGATGGCTTAACAATAAAACAATCCAAACTCAAAGGAAACAAACTAAAGGGATATGACGACCACAGAATCGTAATGGCACTATCAATAGCTGCAATAAAAGCAGAAGGAAAAACCCAAATCGATACAGCTGAATCAATAAAAATATCATATCCAAACTTCTTCAAACAACTCAAAAAAACTGGATTAACCATAAAAAAACATAAAGAAACAAAAAAACAAAAATAAAAAAAGGTATTCCATACCCTATTTTTCCCAAAAAAGTTAAATCTCTTGTTATTAAATCATTACGAGGTATGTTATCAAGAGAACAAATAAACCGGTATGACAGCGAAGGAATGTTAAAAGAACTCGAAATGTATCCAGAGATGTGCTTAAAAGCCTACCAAAAAACAGACATACAAATGGATCTCACCAACATTAAAAACATAGTTATAACCGGGATGGGTGGATCCGCAATAGGCGGATACATGCTAGAGAAACTATTAAGAAACAAGATCTCAACCCCAATCATCGTGAACAGAGACTACGACCTCCCTAAATATGTTGACAAAAAAACACTACTACTCACCGTAAGTTATTCAGGCAACACAAAAGAAACACTCAGCTCAATAAAAAAAGCCCTAAAAAAAGGATGCAAAATAGCCTGCATAACATCCAACGGCAAACTACAGAAAATCGCAGAAAAAAACAAAATAAAGACATTTCAACCTCCAACAGGGCTACAACCCCGCGCAGCATTCCCATACCTATTCATACCACTACTAAAAATCCTAGAAAACTCCAACCAAACAAAAAAACATGACATCGAAGAAACAATCAAAACACTAAAACAAATAAAAAAAACAAACCAACCAGAAACACCAATCGAAAAAAACATAGCCAAAAAAACAGCAAAAAACCTAAAAAACACAATCCCAGTGATATATGGATACCAAAAAATGGAGCCGGTTGCATACCGATGGAAATGCCAAATCAACGAAAACGCAAAACAATTCTCAATATTCAATAGATACCCAGAACTCAACCACAACGAGGTTGTCGGATGGAGCAATCCAATAACAAAAAACATGACCGTATGCCTAATAAGAGAACAAAACGAACCACAAAAAACAACCCAGCTAATAAACGCAACAAAAAATACATTTAAATACGCAAAAAATATAAATGAAATTAAAGCACCAGGAAAAACACCACTAACAAAAATGCTAAGCGGAGTATACATCGGAGACTACGTAAGCATATACCTAGCAACCCTAAACAAAGTAAACCCCACACCAGTAAAACCGATAACAAAAATAAAAAACAAACTAAAAAAAATGGAGGAACAAAAAAATGGATGAAATAGACAGAGAAACAGACAAAAAAATAGGATTATACGCACTAACATTCTCAATAATCATAGCAGTAATCTACGCAGCAACAATAAACATAATGGAACTATACGACATATACGGATTAACACTACTAGCAATAACACTAATACTAATACTAACATCAACAAAAATATTCGAAAAAACACTCACATAAAAAACACCAAAAACCAAAAAACGTTCCAAAAAAACAACACAACGACCAAAAAAAATCAGAGAACTATAAATCAAAAAAAGATAGATGGGATTTAAATATCTTCATGTAATCTCTTCTTCTCCAAACACCCACCATCTTTTTTATGTGGAGTCCTCCTAACAGAATCATTTTTCTTTTCAATCTCTCTAGCCTCTTCAGCAAGAACAGCAGCCTTCTTCAACATCTCATGAGAACTAGAGGCCAACCTAACATACCTTTCCCGATCATTGATCTTAAAACAAACCTTATGATTGATCTCAGCAACCCTGTTAGCGATTTCCAAAGCCGCAATAGCCTTAGATTCAGCATATGGATTCGAAAACTCATCCTCAACCGCTTTCTCAGGAGTTATAACACAACGAGGTAGGTAGGGATCGTCCAAATCAGAACCCACAAACCTGTCAATCTCAAGCTGAAGTTTACGGAAAGAACCACACAAAGACAAAACCTTCAAGACATTGGAATTAAAATCAGCCATCTCTACAAAATCCAAAAACTCACGTCTAGCACCGATTAAAGGATCACCTTTAACATAAATATAGCCTAAACCACTGTCCTCAACATCACCTTTACTACCTACACCAAAGTAATCACTAACAACAATACAAGGCAAACCACTTTCAACAGCAAGTTCACGAGCCTTAGCAGGACCCGGCATACTTGGGTTAGGGGAAACCAAAATAAGACAATCCAAATCAAACTCCAACAAACACTTCATAACCGACATACAATCATCAACACCCATCTTAGAGCCAGAACCAACTACCCTTACATCAACATCTTCACGATCAGCCCGTTCATCAAACAAAGCGTCAACAAACGAAGAACCAATAAAACCAAACTTACCAATTCCAACCAACATAAAAACACCATAAACAAACTAATTAAACAATTAACTAAATAAATACCTAATAATCAAACCATGAAACTTCAACATATACAAAGAATATATCTAACCTACACATCATTAAATCAAACCCAAAAAAACACAATGAAACCAATAACTAAAGTAGATATCTAAACAATACAAAAAAAACCCCTTTTTCAAAAAACCAAACCAAAAATTTAGGAGTAAAACAAATGAACCAAAACGCAGATAAATCTAAATGGCTAAATCTTGCACTAAACGTTATCACAATAATACTAGGCCTTTTTTTCGTATACCTATCCTTCAACTTTCTAACAATATACCTACTTGAAATAGAGATATTTCCAAATATAGAATACTCCTTCCCATATATGGCAATAACATCCGCCATAATCTCTTTACTATTCGCTATATTCGTTTTCTCATTCGTACTAAGGCCAAACAGAATAACAGATAAAATAGAAGAATGGTCAGAACTTGACCTATCTAGATACATAGACGGCGTCATGCTGATGCTACTAGTACTAACAATATGGTTCATATTCGGAAACTCAATAGCAGACGGTATATTAGCATTCGAACTCAGAACAATCGTCGGAATGGAGATAACAGAGCTTTTCGAACTAACAATGGAATCACTAATAATAAACTCAGCACTAATGTTCATACCATTCGTTTTAATCCCAATATTATGGGTCAAATTCATAAACAACGGAAACTACAAAAAATACCTCGGACTACACACCGAAAACCTAACCAAAAACATAATACTTGGAATCATATTCGCAGCAATAACACTGCTCCTCGCATTCCTACTAACCCAAACACTATCAATATTCGGAATAGAAGAACAAAACCTCCTATTCGAAGAAATGGTAGCACTAGGCCCAATAATGGCATTAATAATCTCCCTATCAGCAGGAATAGCCGAAGAAATATTCTTCAGAGGCTACCTACAAACAAGAATAGGACTGGTACCAGCAGCCATACTATTCGCATTAGTACACGCAAGCTATGGAGTAATAATCCAAATCATAGGCCCATTAATAATGGGACTAGTAATAGGATACCTCTACCTAAAAACACAAAGCGTAATAGGCCCAATAATAGCACACACACTATACAACCTAACAGTCCTATTAACAGCCATCTACATCATCTAACATAACCCCCTAAAAAGGGGTTCCATCTCCTCAAATAACCTATAAATCACCTCCATAACTACTAGATATAGAACCACAGTCGCAGTAGGGAGTTCAAGCAAAAAAACAGGTATCTCCGCAACAAACATTAAAACCTTATTATAGGGTTGCTAAAGACCCGCTTAGATATAAATCCCTTCTATTTTGTTTTGTATTTTTATTATGAATTACGAGTTTAGAATCCCAATCTGTTTAATGGTTTGTCTTTTTAATCGGAACTATGAATAGAGAATTCTAGAAAACATCAAGTAACTGTAGAATAATACCTAAAATCATGATTGAAGTAGGCTGTCCTACCTGTGGTAAAACAAATGAATGTGAAATAACTGAAAAGCCATTTGAAGACCCTGTAACATGCTGTACTTGGATTTTTATTGGCATACTTCCAGAAGAACCTAGAGTCCATGAATACAGGCCAACAGACGTAGTGGAAAACTGCCAAAGTCTCATAGTACATAGTGGAGGCAAAGGTGAGATATTCGCTGTAAACAAAGAAGAAGCAATAGAGTATAACGAAAACCTGTGAGGTTATAGCCTAAAAATGATAATAGAACAATTAATAGCGATTACAGGAGGCATGTTGTTAGGTCTATCACTAGCAGCTCCACCAGGACCTATAAACGCAGTTATAGCAGAAGAAAGTGTTTTTAATGGATGGAGATCAGGATTTAAATCAGGGTTGGGAGCTCTATCTGCAGACATACTATTCTTCATACTAGCTCTATTCGGAGCTACAACAATCATATACAATTCAAACACCCTTCAAGCAATAATAATGGCGATTGGAGGGATAATAATGGTTTATATCTCCTATGGAGCATATAAAGGAGCCAAAAACCTCATAAAAACATATAAAACAAGTGGAAAAGGATTTTATAAAACCTTTACTCTTTCACTAACAAATCCATACCAAATAATTTGGTGGCTAACAGTAGGAGTTACAATACTACAAACAGGGAACATAAACGTAGTTGGATTAAACATCCAAACAGGAAGCATTTTATTAATAGTTGGATTCTTCTTAGGAATACTACTCTGGATAACAACCTTCCCTGCAATAATGCAAATAGGCGCCGAAAAAAGTGAAACATTTCAAAAAACAATCGGATATCTCAGCGCCATCATACTTCTAGTATTCGGAATAATCTTTTTATACAGCTCAATAAACCTAATCATCTAAAAACAAAAAATAAACGTGATACATATGAACATAATCTGTCTAGACCTTGAAAGCATACTGATCCCAGAGATATGGGAAGAAGTCGCAGAAGAAACCGGAATAGAAGAACTAGAACTAACAACCAGAGACATAAAAGACTACAACGAACTTATGGCACATAGATATCAAGTGCTTAGAGAAAACAAAATAGACCTACAATACATAAAAAAAGTAATAAAAACTATAGAACCTCTAGAAGGAGCTCCTGAATTTGTTAAATGGGCAAGAAACAACGCACAAGTAGCAATACTAACAGACTCTTTCTACGAATTCATAAACCCAATAATGGAAGAATTCAATAAACCAATGGTATTCGCCAGAACACTAAAATGGGACGAACAAGGATACCTAGATGGATACACACCACCCAAAAACATCGATATAAAACTAACAGCCATAAAAACATTCAACAAAATAAACCTAAACACAATAGCAGTAGGAGACAGCTTCAACGACCTAACGATGCTAAGAGAAGCTAACAAAGGATACCTATACAAACCATCCAAAGACGTCAAACAAAACGTAGACGACATAGAAAAAAAACACAACTACCAAGAACTAAAACAAGCAATAAAAAAACAACTATAAACCACCCAACCCACATATGATAAACAAATCATATGTGGGTGAATTTCCCAACAAAACCCTCATCAACTCCACACCTTATTCTAAACCAAAAAAAACCAACCCTAAACTCTTTTTAAACTCTTAAAAGCCAGGGAGGTATCACCCAATTTAAGAAGTTAATACGCTTACAGTACCACCTGAAGGCTCATGAACCACACGAATTTCAATTTCATCAACTACCTCATCTGTAAATTCTTCATCAAACTCAACCACACTACTAATTCTTTCACCAACAGACCACTCTACATCAACACCATCCCAATCAGACAGACTAGTTGAATTCATCATATCGGTGTCATTCAAATTAGTAATTATGATTGAAGTATCCTGTGCATCTAAAGAACTACCAGACTCATGCAGCAACTTAACCTCAACACCCTCTTCATCTAAATCAACTTCATCAACAGCAATATAAGCCTGAGGAGTAGCCTCAGGAACCGAAACCACACCAAACACAAAAGCAGCCACAATTGCAGCCATCAAAACAACAATCGCAACCATCAATATCTCACCAACAACCGGACTAACACCCTCCTCACTCTTAAACAACCTTAAAATACCATCAATAATCAAATATAACCCACCAAAATATCCAATACTCCTTCCAACAATAAATTAAACAAAAAACATATTTAGGTTTTTCCTAAAAACAACCAAAACAACACACAAAAAAATAAAAAAAATAAAAAAACTAGTAATCATTTACACTAAAATATCTTCAACCTCGTTACCACCAAAAACAATATACAAGTCATAAAAGACTTCATCTCAATTATCATTTTTAGGATATACACTTAAGCAATATATACACCTAAGCCAAATCCAATCCATCACATTCTACGAATTCAGACTCCACACCTTTATTTTCCTTAGCACCTACACAATCCGGTCCACAATCTGAAGTTAACTTACAAAAATCTTCCCCAGTATTAACAGACCCATCGGTTTGGTTTTCCACATCTGCAGTTGTATTGTCTAATCCCTTGTTAGCTGTAATTTTGTTTTCCTCATGAATATTAGAATTACAAACTGGACTATTCTCCTCATCTGCAGTTGTATTGTCTAATCCCTTGTTAGCTGTAGTGTTGTTAAATTCATCGCCATTAGTTGTGTTGCCTATTGTGTTGTTTTCATTGGTTTTGGTTGAGTTGTTTAGTTCTTTTTCGTTTG
The DNA here is from genome assembly GCF_002153915.1 of Methanonatronarchaeum thermophilum. Lineage (NCBI taxonomy): Archaea > Methanobacteriati > Methanobacteriota > Methanonatronarchaeia > Methanonatronarchaeales > Methanonatronarchaeaceae > Methanonatronarchaeum > Methanonatronarchaeum thermophilum. Next base: position 126,241 of record NZ_MRZU01000003.1, on the reverse strand, counting down.
TTTTGTTGTCGTTTGGGTTGGTGTTTGTTGGGTCATTTGTTCTGTTGTTGGTGTTTTCATTTGTTTGTTTTGTTGGTGTTTCTGGTTGTTGTGGGGTTTTTTCTAGATTTATTGTGATTGTGTTGAGATTGTCGTAAAATTTGTTTGTTTTTTCTGTATCTGTTTGTTTTGCTGTGTATGTTATCTCTATTATGTTTTGGTCTGTTGTTTCTGTTTTAGTTGTGAATTCATTGGTGATTTTTAAGTGTTGGTTTGGTTCGAGTGTTTCTAGGTATATTTTTTCGTTAGTTTGTGTTAGGTTTTTTTCGATTTGTATTTGATTTATCTTTTGTGTGCCGTCGTATTTTGTTATATTTAAAATATAGTTTATGTTGTTTTCGTTATCGTTTTGTATTTGTGTTGTTTGGTGTATTTCTGCTTTGTTTGTTCCGATGTTTTTGATTGTGGTGTTTATTGTTTCAGTGTTTTGTATTTCTTGAGTTATTTTTGTATTTAGTGGGTTTTGGAGGTTTTCTAGATCCGATCCAGCTGCTATGTCTATGGTTCCTGCGTTTAGTATGTTTTGGGAGTTTTCTGTATCAGTGAATGTTGAATGTGTGGTTCCTGTGAAAGCTAAACAGATTACCCCAACTATAATTAAGCTGAATAGGAATTTTTTGACCATCATTGTAATCTACTTAACTAGAGGTCTATTTTTTTAATAATAAGGAGATATGGAACTTAATAAGGTAAATAAAAAAAGTTAAATTTCTACTTCCTTTCAAAATGTTTTTAAGAAAGGCTTTAATGTTAAGTTATATCCAGAATTTTTTTCCGGAAAATAAATAACAACTTATCGGATTAATTCGAAAATCATTGATTAAAGATTCTAAATTAAATTAGAACTCAAATTTTAATTTTAAATTATTTTAAATGGAAAAATTAGGATAAAAAAATAGTAGATATCGAAGTTTTGTTTAAATTAAAATAAATATATAAATTTTTTTAGTGTTATTTTTTGATGTTCTAAGAAATCTCGATTCTATATTTAAAAAAAAGGGTTGTTTTAAAACCCTCTTTTATCTAAAAGTTTGAAAAAAACGGATGTCATTGTTTTTCTTTCTTCTTCTGATGCAACATTCCATAGATCTTTCATTAATTGCTCTTCAGGTGTTGAAGCACAAATACTTTTTGAAAGGTGATCTGCAAGTCTTCTACCAATTTTTTGGATTCTTTCTTCAGACATACCCAATTTTTCTGCTGATTTAATCCCATTATGAAGTCTGTCTAACCAGGCATCCCAATCACCTGTATAATCAATTGCACTAATACATTTTTCTTCATCAGTTTTTCCTTTCATTATGAATATAATTTAACATATAAACTATATAACATTAACTAATCTAATATACACAATTAATATTTACATGATTTCGTTGTTGTCTTGATGTTTTTTTTTTAGGTGGTGGGAAACAAATAAAAGTATTTGAGAATAAGTATGGAAAGAGGTTTGTGGACAAGATTTTTACATTCTGTGTTTTAGTAGATCTAACGGAGGTTTGTAGTTCCTGAGAGGTTTTTCTTGTCTACGTTAATGTTGCGGGGGTTGCCGAGCATGGCCAAAGGCGCAGCGTTGAGGGCGCTGTCCCGTAGGGGTTCGCGAGTTCGAATCTCGCCCCCCGCACTATCTTCTATTAAAGGTTTTTTTCCGTTTTGCTTTTCTGTTTTTTATAGTTATTTTTGGGTTTTTAGAGATGTTTTGAAGGGTAAAAAGAAGTTTTGAATGCTTATTTTAAATTTTAATTTGCTTTTTTATTTGAGAGGTTATGCTAGGATTACGTCGTTTATTATTAGGGTGGTGGCTATTAGGAGGTTTATTATTATGAATATCCATTTGATTTGGCGTGAGCTTAGGCTTTCCACCATAAATTTCGAGCCTGCTAGGCTGCCAGTTATTACTGCTAAGATGCTGGCTATCCATAAGGTCCATTCTGGTTCAGCATGGAGGGATAAGTATGCTATGAGACTGCTTCCCTGTGAACATGCTACTGCGAAGGATGATATTGCGGCTGCTGTTTTGATTTTTACACCAATGGTGTATAGTAATGGGACGATGAAGGTTCCTCCTCCTCTTCCGATAATTGCTGTAAAAAAACCTAGAGATGCGCCTCCAGAAAGACCTATAACCAGGTTTTTTTTGTTAAACTTTTTATTTTGGATATTGATTGTTTTTTCAAATAGGAGAGGTATGACTGATAGTGCTGTGAAACATGCTAGAATGAAGATTATGTGTTTTTCGGGTATGTTTAGTTGAAAATAAGCTCCTAAAGGCGAAAAAATCAGCATTGTTAAGCCTAAAGGAATAGCTATACGCCAATTTAATATTTTTTTCCAGCTGTAGTTTGCCATTGCAATTGAACTTGTTAAGAAACCTAAAAATATAGATAGAGGTATAGCTTGGGTTTTGAGGTCGAAACCCATCCAGAAAAATAAGGGTGTGTAGAGTGTTCCTCCACTTCTCCCTAGCATTGAGAATAAAAAAGCGATGGCTGATAGAACAATTGGTACACTTAATATCGAAATCATTATCTAGACCTCAATATTATTTTAGTCAATACTTTTTAAGCTAGTTAATTTAAACAATAAATAATTAGTGTAAAACTTTATTAATTAATTTAAAAACTAGCTATTTACTTTGATAAAAATAATCCAGAAAAAATAGTTGCCAAAAAATAACTACACTCAACCCACTAAAACTTCTTTAAAAAAACATTATAAAAACTTGATATGTTTAAGGACTTAATTTCCAATGATCTCACATCAAAAAATTTGTTGAGGCCACTTTCCCATAAAGGTTCGCGAGTTTAAATTTTACCTTATATCTCGTTAAAAACTTCCTTGATATTTTTACTTTAATCTTTAAATTGTTTATAGCTTATTTTTTTTTAAAAAATTACCTATTTTCGAGAACTGGAGGTCCGTTAATCACCGATTCAATATCAAAATAAACTTCAATATCTTTACAAATGATTTTATTTAGAATATAGTTGATTAATACAATTTTTTTGTTTATAGGAGTAATAGGATTATTGGTATCTCAATTAGTAGTGTTGTAAATATTGCTGGATATTTGTCTTCTAGAAGTATCCCATTAAAGATGATTTTGATGGTTTTGTATACTTTTTAGTAGAAGATGAGGGTTGTTTTTTTTGATGTTTTTGTTGTCTTGGTTTTTTACTTAGTTTTGGTGTGTTTATTGTTTTTTTGTTGTGTTTTTTGTTGTTTTGTTTTGGCTTGTTGGGAGTTTATTTTGGGGGGTTTGGTTGACTTGTTTTTGAAGTTAGTTTTCTGTGTTTATTTGGATTTTTTTTCCAAAGTTTATTCGTTCTGTTGTTCCTTGTTGTGATATTGCCCATATTACATCGTATTTTGGTTTTTTTAGTTTTTCGTTGCATTTTCCGTCTGTTAGGTAGATTAATGCGTTTATTTGTTTGTTTTTGAGTTTTTCAAGTACTGGGGAGTATTTGGTTCCTCCACCGCCTTTTATGTTTTCGGCGAATTTTTGTATTGTTTTGTTTATGTTTGTTGTTTCTTCTGAGGTGATTTCTCTGTAGTTTTGTATTTTTGCGTCGCAGGCTATTAGGATGATTTTGTAGTTGTCTGTGTAGTTTAGTATTTCTTTAACTTCTGATAGGAATGTTTCTAGTTGGTTTTGGCTTATGCTTCCGCTTGTGTCGATTGCTACTGCTATTTCTAGTTTTTCGTTTCTGGCGGAGGGGTAGTATATGTTGTATTGTAGGAGTCGTCTGTTTGGTCTCATCCAGTTGTAGTCGTCTCTGGCGTGTTGGATTATGTATCTTCTGAGTTGGTGTCTCCAGTTGATTTTGGGTTTTGTGGTTTTTTTGACTTTTCTTTCTATTGTTCCTGGGAGTTGGCCTTCTTTTTCAGCGTGTTTAGCTGCTTCTGTCATTCTTCGTTTCCATTCTTCTTGATTGTTTTTTTGTTGTTTTTTTGTTGTTTTTTCCCATGTTTCATGGCTGTCTATTTTGTTTTCGAGGCTTGCTCCTTTGTATTGGTTGTTTTTTTCTTTTATTTGTTTTTGGTTTGGTTGTTTTTTGTCTTGGTTTTTGTTGTTTTTTTCTTTTATTTGTTTTTTTAGTTCTGCGTATATTTCTTCCGCGCTTTTATCTTTGAAGTTGGCTTTTAATTCGGTTTGTTTTGGTAGTGTGAAGTTGCTTGCGTTTAATAGGTGGTTTACGGCTTGATCGGTTGATGTGTCCCATATTTTTTTGTTTCTGTTGCCTTGTCTCCAGTCATGTCCTAGTGCTGTATGCATTATTACGTGGGCTATCGATGTCTGGAGTTCTTCATTGTTGTATTGAGTGGTATTTTTTGGGTTGTAGTATATGGTTTTGTTTTTTGTTGCTATTGGGCCTTTTATTGTTTTGTTTTCTTTGAATTGGAAGTAGTTTGCTAGGTGTCCGAAAAAGGGGTTGTTTATTAGAAGTTGTATTCTAGCTTTTTCTAGTCTTTTTTTTTGGTCCATTTTTTTGTTCCTTATTTTATATGTTTTCAAGGTCGTTGTAGGCTTTTTTTATTGATTTATATTGTTTTTGGAATTCTTTGGTTAGTTCTTTTTTGTTTTTAAAGTCTTTAGTTCTGTATGTTTTTGGTTTGAATTTGTTTTTTTCTGCGTCACCTATCTCTATTTTTTTGGAGTTTGCGCCTATTTTACAGAAGGGTCTTCCGTATCTGGAGAATACGACTGCTTTGTATCTATTTGTTGTTCTTTTTATTCTGGGTGTTGTTTTGCGGCCTCTTTTTGAGATACTTACCTCAATGTCATCTCCGAGTTCTAGTATTTGTGTTACAATTGTTTTGCCGGATTTTTTGAGTAAGCCGTTTGGTAGGCCTAGTAGGGATAGGATTGTTTCTGGTGTTTCTAGGTTTACTGGTTTTTTTCTTGGTGAGTTGTAGAAATCTATCATCTCTTCGACCTGTCTTTTGATTTTGTTGGTTAGGTCTTGATATTCTTTGTATTTTGCTCCAGCTGTGAGTTTGAGGTATACGGCTTTCTGTTCTTCGTCTTTTGGTATTTCTCCGGTTTCTTGATTTATTTCGTAATATAGTTTTTTTAGGCCGATACCTTTTGGGAAATATTTTTTTGCTTCTTTTTGTTCTGGATATGTTTGGTTTAGTAGTTTCAGTAGGTTTTGTATATAGCTTGAGAAGTCGGGTTCGTCTTTAAGTTGGTAGTACCTGTCGCGCATGCAGGCCCATAATGTGTTTCTCATTGTTATGGATTTCATTCGAAACATCTATTTTGATTTATTTTTATTTTTTTTTAGTGGTTTTTTTGGTTGATTATTTTTTGTGGGTTTGTGTAGATCTCTGTTTGTTTTGGGTTGCTTAGGTTTCCTAGTAGTGTTAGGTTGGTTTTTTCGCCGATTTCTATTGCTAGGGTTGTTAGTGATCTGTGTGACCCGGCTATTGGTATTCCTGCTTTGGCGCATTTTAATGCCATGTCTGAGGACATTCTGCCGGTTGAGACTACGTAGCTTTTGTCTAGGTTTATTTTTTGTTTGACTGCTGCTCCGATTATTTTGTCTATGGAGTTGTGTCTGCCTATGTCGTAGATTATTTGTTGGTATTTTTGGTCATTTGTTTGTATTCCACTGCTGTGGACTCCGGTGTTTTTTCCGGATTCAAGTACGTTTAGCATGAATTTGTTGATTTGTTTTAGGTTGAATTTTGTTTTGTTTTTGATTTTTGGTAGGTTGTTTTCGTCTAGGTAGTTTGTACCTCCTCCACATCCACTTACTATGAGGCCTTTGCTTGGCTGTTCTTTGTATTGTTTTAGTATTGTGTTTATCTCTTTTCCGTCTATGTCTATTGATTGTATCTCTTCTGGGGTTTTTATTATTCCTTCGCTTATAAGGTGTCCGATTGTGAATTCTTCTTTTTTTTCTGGACTTATCATGAATGTCTTGAAGTGTTTTCCATTTATGAATAGTGATACTGGTTCTTCTATTGGAACTTTTTTGGTTTGGGTTTTTTCTTGGATTGAGATATTTTTGTTTTTATACATCTTGTTCCCCGTTTTCTGTTGTTTTTTGTTTCGGTTGGTTGTTTTATCATTTGCTGTCAAAAACCTTAATAATAATTGATTACTAATAACCATTAGGAATTTCTGGCTACTGTTGTAAGGATTTATATATGGTTTTTTTAGGTCAGAACTGTTTTACACCAGCTTTAGGATGTGAATATTATGGAATTAACTCCAACTCAATGTGAAATTCTTAATGCTCTGATAAATCTATATCAGAAAGATAAGTCAGCTGTTAAAGGGGAGAAAGTTGCTTCAGCTATTAATAGGAATCCAGGTACCATTAGAAATCAAATGCAGTCACTTAAGGCATTGGAGTTAATTGAAGGTGTTCCAGGCCCTAAAGGTGGATATAAACCTACTTCTCGTGCATATGCCGCACTTGATTATGAGAGTTTCGATGAAGGTGAGCCTGTTCAGATTTTTCTAGGTGGCGAGCAGATTGAGGGAGCAACAGCAACTGAGATAGATCTAACTACATTACCTCAACCTGATCAATGTAAAGCTACAATCCGTATATTGGGCGATATCAAGTCTTTTGAAGGTGGAGATGAGATTCAGATTGGCCCTACTCCAGTTAATAAAATGTTGATTCGTGGTGAGGTTGCTGGTAGGGATGACCTTGATAACAAACTTATTATTAGGATAAAGGAGATTCATTCTATCCCTATAATTCCAGTTAAACAGATTTCTTCAGATAACCTGATTACTATCGATCATTCAGAATCTATTCAGAGTGCTACTTCAAAGATGTATGAAAACAATATTAAGGGCGCTCCAGTAGTTCAGGGTATGGAGATAGTGGGTATGGTTACTTTAACCGATATAGCCAAAGCTGTGGGTGAAGGTAAGGTTGAAATTGTTGTTGAAGATGTAATGACCAGAGAAATCATATCTATTTCAGGTGACAGCACCCTTGATGACGCTATGATTAAACTTGATGAACATGACATAAGCCGTTTGTTGGTTATTGAAGATGGCGAGCCAACCGGGATAATAACTATGAGAGATATATTAAGGAGATTGGTTCCCTTTAACTTCTCTTAAACACCAGCGCCCTGAAAATCCACTATTAAATAAAAAAATTTAGATCTTAGAAAGGTTGTTTTGTTTGCATTGTCTCTCCTTTGTTTAGAATAGGAGGGCGTGTTGTTATTTTCTTCTTTTCTGTAGTTCTTTTAGTACTTCGTTGAAATCTATGTTTTGAGATTGACATAGTAGTATTGTGTGGAATAGTAGGTCGGCTGCTTCGTGTATGAATTCTTGTTTTTTGTTTTCTTGGTTTAGGTTTTTTGTAGATATTATTAGCTCGGTTGATTCTTCTCCGATTTTTTCTAGTATTTTGTCTTCGTTTTTTAGTAGTTGGTTTACGTAGGAGTCTTTTTTTGGGTTTTCTTTACGGTTTTCGATTACGTCTCTTATTTCTTCTATTATTTCTAGGTTCATTTTAACTCAATGTTTTTAGGGTTTTTTATCTCCATACATTTTTGTGAGTTTAACTAGTGGGTGGGGAGGGAAGTCTATTATATCGATTTGGTCTAAGGTCTTTATTCCACTGCTTTCTGGTATTTTTTCTAAACCGATTTTTTTATCTGTGTTTATCTTTAGTTTGTGTGCTTCGATTTCTTTTATCCCAAGTTTTTTTGACGCAACTGCTCTGTGATGGCCGTCGACCAATATTGTTTTTCTTGGTTTTTCTACAACTATTATCGGCTCTGCAAGACCTTTTCTCATTTCGTACATACGGCCTTTTAGTTCGTCGTTGTGTATCATGCGTTGTGTCGGTATCAATTGGTCTACTTCGACGTATCCCTTCTCCACCTTGACGTTTAATCCATGGATGTCTTCAAGTGTTTTTTTAAGGTTGTATATCTTGTCGGAGTCTGCTCTCTCTATTTGGGACCTTATTACGTCGGTGTTTGAAATTATACCTATCATGCGGCCTGTTTCCCGTACTACTGGTAGTTTTGAAACTCCTTCTCTGAACATTAGTCGAGCTGCATCCTCCAAATCCATCTCTTTGTATGATAGGGTAACGTCTTCCGACATTATTTTATATGCTGGCTCGGTTTTGTCTTTCAATAACAGGTGTTTTGCGCATATATAACCTTTAACTTCACCCCTTTCAACCACTGGAAATCCATCGTGACCTGTTTTATGTATCATTTCAACGATTTCTTTAACTGTGTCTTCAGGTTTGACTATGACAACATCTGTTGTCATGTAGTCCTTTACTTTCGTCTTTTCTTTTTTCGTTTTACTTACGTCTTTAATTTTCTTTGTCATTTTCGATTTCATCATCCAGTAATTTGATTTCTGGTTTTAGGTTGTTATTAGTATATGCTTTCTTGATTTTATTTACTCCCTCTCCCAGATTTTTTGTTTTAAATAAATGGCTTTCACATTTACAGTCACTACAACCAAACTTCTGTACTGATTTATTTGTATCTAATGCTCCAGCTATTTTACACTCGACATCCCGTTCGGTAAAAGAGAATGCATATCCAACTAGATCTGCTTTAGATAGTAGGTAATCTATATGCCATCTTTCCACGTCTCGAATACCAACAGCTATCTCTTGATGTCTTTTGATTCTTTTCAAGCCTCCTGGCCCTAAAGCAGAGCCGATGTAGAGATACACACCATCGAATTGTAATTCACCGATTGCCCCAACAACCTGGGTGGTTTCATTAGCTTTGATGATTAACGTATAAATCCCTTTTTGACTTAAATCCATAGGAATACCTATTTAAATTAAAAATTTTTAATTGCCCGTTAGATGTATGATGTTTTCAGAAAATTTAGGGCTCTATCGATTGCTTCTGGTTTACCTGGACCACCATGTCCGGTGTATATTTTCTCTAAATCGAGTTGTTTTATTCGATTTAATGAATCTATCAGTTGGTTTGTATCTCCAGTTTTTAGGTCACTGCGGCCTGGCCTTCCGTTTGAAAACACGGTGTCTCCAGTGAACAACTTCTTATCTTCTCTATCAAGTAAGCAGATGCTGTCATCGGTATGCCCTGGTGTATGAATCACCTTTAAACCACCGATTTCATCTCCATCTTCTAAAGATATATCCGGTTCGAAAAAATCAAAATCGGCTCCAAATAGACTTGAAGCAGTCTTCTGACCATCCCCTTCCTTAAGGGATTGATATCCATTTTTATGTATCGCTATTTCGGCTCCAGTCAGTTCTCTAAGTTTTTTTGCCCCACCGATATGGTCATAGTGTGAATGTGTAAGAACAATATATTTTAGATCGCTTTCAACATTGGTTTCTTTAAGTAGCCTTAACGCTAGGTTACCATCCAATCCTGTATCGATAAGGACATCAGGTTTGTTATAGTAGATATCTGAAGACGGATTTTTAATGCACAAATCCCTTGAAATCATATTAAGAAAAATAACATCTTTATTCAAAAAACCACCTAAACATAGTTATCCTTAAAGAAAGTTATTTTTTCGATATAGGATAGATTATATTTACAATGTTTTTTAAACTCTAACTGGTGTTTATATTGAGTATGGATATACACTTGGAATATATTTATGAAAATATCGATGTTGATTTAGACATAGAATCGGTAGTTAACGGACCTCCATTCACAAACTGGGTTCAAAATAAACAAACAAAAAATAAAGTGTTAGAAGTAATCTACGAGATAAAAGACGAAGTTTTTTCTTATATAGAGCCTCGTTCAGTTCAAAAAATAATTGAAAAACAAGGTAGTGGCATCGATAAATATTCACCGCCCAAAGGTCTTCTAGAATCAGAGTTTCTTGCTATAGGTGTCGTAACAATCGGAGATAACATCTATAAAAACCCAATTAGACAGGAGGTAGGTTCCGGTCAGGAAAGAATGAATCTAGATCTACTTGTATGTGATGCATTAGAAAACATTGTTTTGGATAAAGCATTACGTGAAGTATGTCTAGAACTAAGGAATAAAGTTAAAGAAAAAGGCCTAAACACAACCCGGGTCATCCCACCAGGAAGTGGTAGAGTAGATTGGGGTATTGAAAACCAAGAGTTTATATTCAACCAAATTGATGCACACAAAATTGGTGTAAAGTTAGAAAATACAAACGCCTTGTCACCGCAGAAAACACTCTCATTCGTACTAGGATTAGGCCAACATATCAACGACATAAAAAACATATTCTCATGCAAAGGATGTCCCAGAACCGAATGTCCATATAGAGCTGAATAACCTCAAACCAACAAATACAACACAACAAACCAAATGGATTTCTACTAAATCTGTTAATTATCTTATGACCCATACTCGGATCTGATATATTTAAAATAACCTAAAAGCAGGGTAAAAACACCTTTTTTTCATACAGAAGCACTGCGGAAACTCACGACTTTAGTCGTGGGTTAGATTACAGAATAGAATTTAGTTAGACCTAAAAACCGAGTGCAGAACTTTTTTTAATAAAAAACTAATGGTTCGTAAACAAGATTTATTGAGTATTTGGGAGAGGTTAACCCCCTCTCCCGGAGTATGGGGCCGAAGGGATTTGAACCCTCGATTTACGGGTCTCTTCAGGCACTGGTCAGTGCTCCAACGGATCGTCATTACCCACCTCGTCAGGTAGGGGTTCGGTCGACCCGTTGTTCATCATACCAAAAACCGCTGGAGCCCGTCGCCCTTCCTGACTAGGCCACGGCCCCTCGGCATATACCCTTGTAGTTACAGTAATTAAATATTTTCGGCGGGGGAGTTATAGATACTCTGTTTTGTTGCTAATGGCTGGATTGTTTTGTTGTTTTTATTCGTTCACACTGAAACCTGTTTTTTTGTGGATAACAATTATCGATGTTGGGTAGAACAATTATGGATTGTAGGTATATGTTCTATCAAGGGAAAGAATAATATGGTTGTTTTTTTGCTGTCAAGTAGGTCTATCTATTGATGTTTAAAAAGTTTCAGGGTTTGGTTGGTAGAACGTTTAGCCTATGGAACTACTGATAACTATGTTTTTTGTTCTGGGATCCATTTTTTATGGGTGGTTGGGGGTTGGAGGTATGTTTTTAGATGAACATTACTCCGTCGTCTATTGTTCCTGATATTACTTTACCGTCGGCAGCGTCTACGGTGTATTGTCCTTTTTCTGTTTTTACGTTCCAGATTGGTCTGTATACTAAGGTTTTTTCTTGGATTTTGATGTTGAATTGGTCTTTTTTGTCGAAATCGCTGTGGAATTTTTTTGTTGTTGAGTATCTGATTCCTCCGTATCTGGCTCTTTTTACCAATTCGTTTTTGATTTGTTCGATTGCTTTTTTTTCGGCTTCTTTAGGGTTGATGTTGGGTTTGAATTTTTTTTCCTCTTCTTTTTGTATTGGTCTTTTGGCTGCTGTGTTTTCTCTGGGTAGGTTTGTCAACTCTCCTGTATCTCCGTCGACGTATATTGTTTTTTCTTGACTGGTTTCTATTTCATCTAGATATTCAGAGTTCTCGACTTTGTATTGGAATTTATAGTAGGGCTCTAGTGTTATGCTTGCTTTTATCGGTTTCACCATCCCGGATTTCCGTAGGGCGTCTTTTTTGTTAATTCGCATATCTAAGCAATATTTAGTTATATCGGTTTTTTTAACACGTTCTTCATCAAGCTGTTTTTCTTGACCAACCTGGTTATTAGTTTTTTGTTTATCTTCGGTTTGTTGTGTTTGTTGTTTTTCTAGCTCTTTTTTTAGTTCCACTGGCTCTACATCTGTCTCCGTTTCTTTGGTTTTTGTTTGTTTTTCTTTTGTTGTTTTTTGTTTTGGTTTTCTTCCGTTATCGGATTTTTTTGGTTTTTGTTGTTTTTTGTTTTGGTTTTTGTTTGTTCTGGTTGATCCTAGTATGTCGAGTATGCTTGATTTTTCGTTTTTTTGTTTTTCTATTGTTTTGGTGTCTATTTTTTGTGCTATTTCTATGTTTTCTGGTGTTTTTAGGTCTAGTTTTCTTTGGAAGTCTAGTTCTGTTAGTACGGCTTTGCCGATTTCTTTTTGTAGTTTGTTTTGGTCCCATAGTGTTATTTTGTTTATTTTTGATAGTTCTAGGGCGCCTTCGGTGAATCCGTTCATGGATATTGCGAGTATTTTGTTTTCTGTTTGTTTTTGTATTTTGTTTAGTTCTTTGTAGTCGATTATGTCTTTTGATATGATGATGTCTGTTTTTTGTTTTTCGTTTTGGTTGAATGTTATTTTGTTGTTTTGTTTTTCGTGTTCGATTTGGTGTATTTCGAGTATGTCGGATAATACTTCATATATTGGTTTTGTTCCACCCATTTTTTTCTCCTACTTTTTTAGTTTTTGATTTGATTGGTTATTAGGTTATCTAGTTTTTTTAGGAATTGTTTTTGTTTTGTTTTGGGTATTGTTGCGCCTGCTGCTATGTTGTGGCCTCCGCCATTTCCGTTTACTGTTTCTGCGGCTTGGGCTATAGCTTCTCCGAGGTTTACGCCTTTGTATATCATTTTTTGGGTTGTTCTTGCGGATATTTTTTTGTCTTCGTTTTTGTCTGCTAGTGCTATGATTGGGAGGTTTCTATTTATTTTGTTTGATCCTAATGCCATGCCGGCGACTATTCCGACTATTGTGTCTTTTATTTTGTTTTCACAGTCGATGTATTGTATGTTTTCTAGTTTTTGTGTGTTTTTTTGTTCGATGTATTTGATGCCGTCTACGAGGTTTTTTCGGTGGTTTTTGAGTAGGTTTTTTGCTTCTTTGTACACTTGGTTTCTTTTTCCGAGGCAGAGTTGTAGTCCTGTTTTGGAGTGGTTGTATCTGGCTGTTGCATTGAGTAGGGTTGAGTATTCGCTTGCGTCGCGTAGTTCGGTTCCAGGTTTTTCTTTTTGTAGTATGTAGACTTCTCCAATAAGCCTGTTTATCATTTTTTCTGATATGCCTTTTTCGAGGGCTTTGTTGATTAGGCTGGAGACTATTGCTTTTTTTTCTTTTTCGTTGAGGTCTATCCATCGTCTCCATTTGCCTTCTTTTTTGAGCGGGATGTTTTGGTTTTTTATTAATTTGATGCAGTTTTCTTCTTTTCCTGTTATGCCTGGGATGTAGGGGTCGCTTGAATATTCGAGTAGTTTGTGTATTGGTCTGGTTTGTTTTCCGAAGAGCCTTATGTCTTTTTTTGTTTTTATTATGTTGTTTTCTTGGGCTTTTTTTAGGATTTCTCTGTTTATGCCGATTAGTTTGCCTGAGGAGTCTTGTATGTCTCCAACGCTTCCTACGATTGCTAGGTCTGCTGTTTCTTGGTTTTCTGGGTTTAGTGTTGTTGCGAGTGTGTGTGTTGTTGAGGCTCCGGAGATCTCGGTTGATCCATTGATTCCATGGTGGTGTGGGTTTAGTTCCCATATTTTTTCGTTTGGTTCGTGTTGTGGTTGGTGGTGGTCGCATATGACTATGTCTGGCTCGATTTTTTTTAGTTGTGGTGTTAGGCTTGAACCTAGGTCTGTGAATAGGATTAGGTCGATTTGGTGTTTTTTTATTTCTTTGATTTTTTTGGGTTCAAGGCTTTTTACGAAATCGATTTTGTGTTTTATTCCTTCTCGGCTTAATGCTTTGGAGGCTATTGCGGCTGATGTTAATCCATCTGCATCTATATGTGATATTATTAGGGCTTTTTCTGCTTTTTTTATTGGTTCTATGCATTTTTCTGCTTGCTTAAGTAGGTTTTTTTGTTCGGTTGACAAGTTTTGACATCTCCTTTTGTAGTTTTTACCAGAGGTCTCCGTTTAAGAGTGATTTGGTTTTGTCGTTTGTTGGTCTCATTACTTTGGAGATATGTACTCTGTATCCATCGTTTAGTTCTTCGATGTCTTTTACTTCGAATTCAACTGCTTGTTTTTCTAGGTGTTTTTTGAATTTTTCTGCGGTTCTTAGTTCTTTTATTTTGATGGAAACTTCCTCTGTGGTTTTTTCGTTGTTGTTTCTTTCTTTTATTGTTTTTTTTATCGATTTAAGTATGCTTTTGCCGAGTCTTTTTGCTCTTTCTTCGAGTTGTTGTTCTTGCTCTCTCCATTCGTATGATTGAAATCCTTCTCTTACAACTCTTGAATGTACAAAATCGCTTCCATAGTCATTGTAATATCTGTATGCGAACTCTAAGTCGCTGCAGTTGCTTTGTGATGTGGTGTATTTTATGGGTGGTTTTTTGTGTTCTGGGTGTTTTATTAGAATTCCTTCTCTTTTTTCTTTAGAGAGTTTCTTTATAATTTCTCTGGCTTTTTTGTGGGCTTGTTCTGGATGGTGTTGACCGAAGTTTGGGACGTTTTTCAACCCATATTTATCGGTTAGTTTTTGTCTTTGTTCTAGTTTAAGAAAATCAGCGGTTTGTTTTTCCATTATGTCGAATATAACGAAGTCGACTGACTCTACGTTGTATATGTTTTTAGGGACGTATGGGTTGTCTGGCCCTATCATCTCGCCGCATAAAACTAGGTTGGGGTTTTCTTTAAAAAAGCTGTAGCCTATTTTTTCTTCTAGTTTGGCTGTTGTGTATGGGCAGATTAATCCGCTTCGGGTTAGGCCTACTATTTTGTTGTTTGTGATTGCGGCTCTTACGTTGTAGCCGTTCATCTTTTCTTCTATTGTTATTTTTTGGAAATCTTTGAAGTGTTTTTTGATTGTTGGTTTTAGTAACATGGCTCTCCGTATTTTGGGAAAGCCATGTATTGTGCTGCCGTCTTTGAATATTGTTGTTCCTCTTTGTATTCCACCCCAGGTTTTGTTGAAGCGGTAGTGGTTTTTTTCTGGGATGATTATTTGTTTTTTTAGGCCTTCTTGGATTTTTTCTCTGTTTATGTTAAGGTTTTTTTCTGTTATTTGGGTAAGGTTATCTTTCATCACCACACCAGTATCTGAGTATGTCTAGGTGGCTAATAACTCCTATAAGTTTTTCTTCGAGTATTACTGCGTTTTTTGTGTTGTTTTCTGTCATTTTTTGTGCTATTTCTTCGATTGTGTTTGTTTTAGTGATTATCAATGGGTTGACTTGCATTATGTCTTTTACCAGTAGGTTTCTTATTCTGTAGTCTTGTTTGTTGTCTGGAACTAGCTTTCGAAAGTTTCTGAGTCCTATTGCTATTTCTCGGGGTGTTAGTAGTCCTGCTATGCCTCCTGCATCGATTACTGGTAGGCAGTTGTAGTTGTTGTCTATTATTTTACGTCTTGCGTGTACTACTCGGTCGTCGGGTTTTAGGGTTTCGGTTTCTTGGGATGTTAGGTTTGTTTGGTTTATTGGTGTTTGGTCGTCTATGTATTTTAGGAGGTCTTGTGATCTGATTATGCCTGTGATTTTGTTGTCGTTTATTACGGATAGTGTGTGTAGTTTTGTTTTCGTGAATGCACAGTAGGTTTGTTTTATTTTGTCGTTTTCTTTTGCTGTTGCGCTTGTTTTTTGGTATGCTGATGAGACTTTGAGGTTTGTAGCTGGTTTTTCTGATTTGCTTCCTGATCCTAGTTCTCTTGCAATGTCTTGGTATGTGAGTGAGCCATGGTATACACCGCTGTTGGTTACTGGTATTTGATGTAGGTCGTGTTTATCCATCTTGTCCATGGCTACCGATAGGGGTTGGTTTTTGTCTATGTAGACCGGTTTCTGCATTATGTCTTTATTTTTTTTGTTCATTTTTGACCTCCTATGTCGGCGATTATATCTGTTTTTGTTATGATTCCTTTTAGTTCGTCGTTTTCCACCACTGGTATTCCGCTTATTCCGTTTTCAGACATTATTTTAGCTGCTTTACTTGCTTTTTGTTCTGGGGTGATTGTTATTAGTGGGCTTGACATTACGTCTTCAGCTACCCACATGTCTTTCAGGATTGATCTTAATCTTTTATCTCCACCTTTTGTTGCTTTTCTCGCCATTTTTAGGTCTTTTCCAGCTAGACCTTCATCTCTAGGGTTGTTTTGGTTTGCGAAGGTGAGGTCGCTGATGGTTACTATTCCTGTGGGTTTTTTGTTTTCTTCTACTACTACGAGTCTTTTAACTCCCTCTGTTTCCATTACTTCTGCGGCTCTATTGAGGGTGTGGTGTCGGTGTATTGTTAGTATGTCAGAGGTGTATATTTTAGATACTATGGTATTGGAATCTGAATTGCTGTAGTGGTCTATAAGGTCTTTTTTTGTTATTATTCCGATTAATTCACCGTTTTCTGTTATTCCGCTGGTTCCATCTTCGATAACTGGGATTCCACTGATATCGTTTTCAAGCATTATTTCTGCGGTTTCTTCGATTGATTTGTTAGGTGTTATGGTGATCAAATCGGGGGTCATGAAGTTTTTGACTTGTATTTGGTCTATAGGGCGTCTCCGCCATTTAGGTTCGTCTTGTCTCAATCCACGACTGATATCGGTTTTTGTTAGCATTCCTGTAGTTTTATCGTCTTCGTTTACTACTACTAGCCGGCTGACTCCTTTTTTTATCATTATGTTTCTGGCGTGTGATAAAGGGTCTTCAGGCCTAACTGCTTGGACTGGAGCTGAAACCAGGTCTATTAACTTCATTCTTGAACCTCAATGATTGACCTTACTAAGTCGTGTTCGGTTACAATTCCTTTTAGACTGCTGTTGTCAAGTATTGGGATGCTGCCGATGTTTTCTTGGCTCATAGTTTTGGCTATGTCTGTTAATGCGTCGTTACTGTTTCCAGTTTCGATGTCGGACACCATTATCTCTGTCACAGGTACTTCCAGAACCTCTTTTATGTCTCCGGTTACAAGTTTTTCGAAAACTCCACCATTACCTAGATATCTCAGCACGTCGGTTGCAGTTACGATTCCAACTAATATTCCATCTTCTATTATTGGAACTCTTCGGAATCCTTCATCAACCATTGTGGTTGTTAGGTCGATTATTGAGCTGTCTGGGGAGATTGTTATCACGTTTTCAGACATTATGTCCTTTACTTTCATTCCGGTTACGATGTCTACTTTGGAGATAAGTGATACGATATCTCTTTCAGTTATTATGCCTTTAACTCGGCCTTCGCTGTCAACGATTGGTATCCCACCGATACCGCTTTCCATCATTTTTTTGACAGCTTCTTTTAGATTACCTTTTTCACTTACCGAGATCACTTCGTTCACCATTATCTCGCTGACGCTTTCGTTTATTGCTGAGAGGAAATTTCCATAATGCCCGTTTTTAATCAGTTTAAAGCTTTCACCACCACCCATGAACCGAACTATGTCCATGCTGGTTAGTATTCCCTCTAGTTTACTGTTTCCAGGATTTGTTACGGGCAGCCTCCTAAAACCATAGTTGGTCATGGTTTTTGCTGCACCAATGATGGTGATCGTTCTTGGTATCGTCACAACATCTTTACCAGCTATCCTCACGATCTCGCTTTTTTGGTCTGGGAGTCTGGTTTTAAATTCAACCGGCCCTCTATCCATCGATCTTTTTACAAACCTATCGTCATGTCTTTCGTTCCTATTCACATTTCTCCTTATTTTAATCACCCCAGATAGGGTTTAAGTACATCGTATCTATCTACTATGCCAACTACAGTGTCATCTTTGACAACGGGGAGTCTACCGATGTTTTTGTTTTTCATTTTCTCGAAAGCTTTTTTTACCTGTGTTTCAGGTGAAACGGTTGTCACTGGTGTGGACATCAACCTTGTTATTTTGGTTTTATCTGTTGAACCTCCACTTGTTTTCCCACCCCTACTGAATCTAGCGTGTCCTGCCTGAATGACGTCTCCTTTAGTGATTATACCGATTAATCTATCGTTTTTTAAGACAGGGAAACCTGAAAGCCCTGTGTTTAGCATTCTACGCCAACAACTAGAGACCTGTTCGTTATGTTCAGCGGTCTCTACTTTAGGGTTCATTATGTCCACTACCTTTTTTTCTGGATTCAATTGTTTGTTTGAAATTGAGTTGAACAAGTCATGTATATTGACAACTCCCACCAAAACCCGGTTGGACCTTGTTTTGGTTATTGGAATTGAGTCTATATTGTACTCAAGAATCAGCTTCCCTGCGTCTTCAATGGTGTTTTCAGGGGTCAGTAAATCGATGTTCTTTGTGAAACCTTTAACAGTTACGTTTGATTTGTTTGAAGTTACCTTCAGAACTCCATCTCGTGTTAATACACCAGATACGTTATCATTGTCATCGATTACAGGTAATGCTCTTAGTTGGTTGTCTCTAAGAACCTGTCTTGCTTTCGTTATAAAATCGCTCTCCTTAACATATAATGGAGAGTTTTCCATAACTTTTTTAACTTTCATTATATTCTATAGCCTCCGGCTTCAACTTCTTCCCGACATTGTTCACAAAACAATTCGCCCTCCACTAAATCGAGTTCTGTTGAGAAAGTATTACAACTATTACATATACCAGTTGTATCCCACTCTCTGTTATCAGGGAGTGTTTTATTGGAACCATAAATCTCAGCTGCTTCAGTCAATATCTCAACTATCTCAGGTGAAATAGACATAATGTCATTACTTGTGATGATTCCAACCAGTTCCTTACCGCTGGTTACAGGTAGTCTCTCAATCTTAAGTTTACGCATTTTCTTAATAGCTGTGTTAATCTCTTCTTCTTTCTCTATTGTAACTAAAGGGCGAGTCATAACATCTTTAACAAGTAGTTTATCGGGAGAATAGCCTTTGGCTAAAACTTTATGTACAAGGTCTTTCTCTGTAATAATCCCTACTGGTGTCCCTTCTTCAATGGCAATCACGCTACCTATGCCTTCATCCGCCATCTTCCTACTAGCAGTTTGGACATCATCATCAACCTCAACGGTGACAACATCCAGGGTCATTACCTCTTTAACCGGGATCTTCGTTTCCATTACCGACACCAATCAAATGAATATATCTCGGTTAAATCAATTATAGTTTTCCTTTAATTAATGAACCAAAAAACTCTAACTCGCTAAAGAGACAAAACACCAAGTTAAATAAACAGATAACCCTAAAAAAACGGCAATTACATAGGTAACATTAAAAACGATTAAATAGTTACAGAAATTACTATTCTAACTAGAACTATCCAATATATGTTGTATAGAAAAATACTATGTAAGATTGAACAAATACTATAAAAAAGATAGAGAGATAGTTGAGGGTCGAGGAAATGGGATTATTAGATTGGTTTTACAAAAGAAGTCTAGCTAGATATTTAAAGAAACTGTTCAACAAAGATAACGCTAAAATAGGTCTCTATGGCCCCCCTAATGCAGGGAAAACTACATTGGCGAACAAAATAGTTAGGGATTGGTCTGGAGACGTACTTGGACCGGTTTCCGAAATACCACACGAAACTAGAAAAGCAAGGTTGGAGAAAGGAATTGAGATCAAGTCGGATGGCGCTACCCTTAATCTGGATATACTGGATACGCCTGGAATAGCTACAAAAATTGATTTCGAGGACTTCATACAGGAGTTTGAGTTAGGTGAAGGAGAAGCTAAACGAAGGGCTAAAGAAGCTACTAAAGGTGTGATAGATGCTATTAACTGGCTTGATGACGTTGATGCAATAATGTTGATAATGGATTCAACCCGTGACCCTTATAACCAGGTTAACGTTACAATGATTGGCAACATGGAGGCAAGGAAGATTCCATTTATAATTGTTGCCAACAAAATCGATGAAGAAAACTCTGATCCAGAAAAAATTGCAGACGCCTTCCCTAACCATCCAGTGGTCCCGATATCTGCTTTGGAAGGAGAAAACGTCAACAAACTGTATGATACAATGATTAAACATTTTGGGTGATCAAATGAACGGAATCCAGATTACATTGGTTTCAGGAGAAAAGGTATCCTCCTTAACCATGAACGAAAAACTACATTTTATAATAGACAAAGTGAGAGAAGGAGAGATATTGATTCTAGAGAAAGGATTAGAGCCTGAAGAAGAAGCTGAATTAATTCAGAGAACGATGACAGAAATAAACCCTGAAGAATTCAGTGGGATAGAAATAGAGTCATATCCAGGTGACAGCAGTAACCTATCTTTTCTAGATAAACTATTAGGTAAAAAAACAACTAGGCTAACGGTTATAGGTCCAGCAGACCAAGTTAGAACAATTAAAAAGAACAAAGATACAATTCAAGCCTTACTGACATTGAAAAAAAATTAAATGAAGTTATATTTGGTTGAAAAAGATGCCTCATGAATGCACACGTTGCCAGGAGATATATCCAAATGGCTCAGAAGAAATTCTTTCAGGCTGCCCAAACTGTAGCTGGAATCGATTTAGATATCTAACGAAAGAACAACTTGAAGACGGAGAAACACCACCAATCGAAGACCCCGAAGGCGAAGAAGTTAAGCGAGAGCCAGAAGAGGAAAAAGAAAGAAAAGAAGAGCTTTTAGATATAAGCGGGTTCACATGGGAGAGAAAACAAGAAAGAATCAGCTTAAAAGAACTAGAAGAGATAGAAAAAATCGCTTCAACATACAAAAAAGGCTATAAAAACGAATTAACCGACAACGATGTCGAATCACTACGAATAAAAGGCGACGGTTCATTCGAAATCAACCTAAAATCATTGATCGAAGAAAAAGGAATAGTTATATCCATAGGAGAGGACGGTAAATACATAATCGACCTAGACTCCTTCTTAAAAAAATAAAGCCCTAACTTAACCAATAAACTCAACCCTCCTTTTTCTCTTTATATTTTTCTCTTATTTCCTTAACCATCTCCTTGTTACCTTCAATCACCAAAGAACCCGAGTAATTACATTCAGGACACTTATAATGCTGCCCCATAATCATCCCAAGAGCTTGATAGATAGAGGGACTACCACAAACAGGGCAAACCATAAACAACTTTTCATCATCCCCACCACTCAAATCCTCCTTCTCAACATTTTCCCCAGTCATAAAAACCAAATTCAAATTAAAATTAGTCCTACAAAAATATAACACTATGATATAATAAGATAAAATAAAATATAGTGAAGTTAAGGAAATGAATATCCCAAAGACATCTACCTAACTAAATTTTAGGTAGAGATGGATGTTATTAGTATTTGAGTAGTTGTTATTAGTATTTAAGTAGTTTTAATTGTTTTTTTATTTTTCCACACTAAATATATAAAGTATACCTAAATTGATATGTTTACTTAAACTTTATATAGTATGTTGAACTCTTAATGCTGGGGGACTAAATATTACTAAAAAAATGACATCAATGGAAAGAGTTATAGCTGCTGCAAATGACGAACCTGTGGATCGATTACCTTTCAGTGCGATTGCTGGGGGGTATGAACCGTAGGCTTGTTGGAGCAGATTTTGAAACATTCTCTGAAAGTGTAGAGCTTCAGGCCAGAGGGAATGTTGAAGTAGTTAAGAGATATCAGTTAGATTGGCTTGTACCACTTACGTATATGCATAGAACTGCAGAGGATTTTGGTGCAGAAATCGAGTTTAAAACTGGTAAAACACCGATGCATTATCCACCTACCGATTGGACTGCAGAGGATTATGAAGAAAAAATAGTTGTACCTGATGGTATCGGAGATTCTATTCAAAAACGTATTGACTATACTGAAAAAATAGTTGAAGAAATACCCGAAGTACCTGTTTTCGCCTTCATTTCAGGGCCTTTCACAACACTAACACAGAGAGTTGGAACTGAACAGGTTTTAATGGACTTATATAGATCTCCAGATGCAGTTAAAAAGGCTATGGAGAAAACAGAGGAATACGTAGTTAGGTGTATTGAAGAAGGTTTTGCAAATGTTGAAGGACTTGCTGGAATCTGTCTTGACGAACTACATGGAAACAAAGGGATAATGGGTCCTGACATGTATCGAGAGTTCGGTGCAGAATATTGTGGATCAGTTATTGACGCTTGTGAAAAAAGTGATTTGATCTTCACTCAACACAACTGTGGTGAATCCGCTATGTTCGATATACAGATATCTGAGTGGAAACCGATGGCATATAGCTATGCTTACTATGGTGAAAGAGGAGAGAATCCAGATATCCCTGGCATGATAGAAAAATATACTGATGACACTCTCTTGTTAGGGCAAATAGACCCACAACATTTCTACAACTATGAACCTAGTGAGATGAAAAAACACGTTAAACAACTTCTTGAAACGGTTCTAAAGAGCCTTAAAGAAAACGACCATACCTCAAAGTTTGGTATTTACAGTGGATGTGAAGTACCACCAACATACGGTAAATTTGACAACATCGGTGCAGTAACTGACGCTATGTTAGAGTACGGCGAAGATATGCAAGAAGAAATAATCGGGTAACTAAACACAAAAAAAAGATTTCCCATCACTAAACCAAATTAAAAGAAAACAATATAGTTACTTTAAGAAATCTGATTTCTAAAGACAACTATAATCAAAAAACTTAAATATAAGGCTTTAGTGATGGGATACATGACCTTTAATGAGACCTTTTATCGGTCTCTACTAAAATGTTTAAATAAATTTAATGGAGAATAATATGTCTAAAGAAGAAATACTAAAAGATCTTCACGAAGGCGTCGTGGAGATGGATGAAGAGAAAGTTCAAGAAGCAGCTCAAAGAGCACTGGATGAAGGCGTAGAGCCAATGGATGCAATACTGGATGGATTAGTATCCGGTATATCAGAAGTCGGTGACCTATTCGATGAAGGAGAAAAATTCGTACCCGAAGTACTGATGTCCTCAGAAGCATTGTACGCAGGCCTCGACATACTGAAACCACATGTTGATGCAGACGACCTCGGAGTCGAAGGAAAAGTAATACTCGGTGTTGCAGAAGGAGACGTACACGACATAGGTAAAAACCTAGTTAGATTGATGTTCGACGTAAGCGGAATGGAGATAGTTGACCTAGGTAAAGACGTTCAAAACGACCTGTTCGTAAAAAGATGTGTAGAAGAAGATGGAGACATAATAGCTGTATCCGCAATGATGACATCAACAATGCTAGCCATCGAAGATATAGTTGATGATGCACGCAAGAACGCACCAGACGCTAAAGTATTGTGCGGTGGGGCACCAATCAATGAAAAAACCGCAGTTCAAGAGTTTGGAGCAGACGGATACGCAAATGACGCAACAGAAGCTGCAAGAGTTGCTTTAAAGCTATTAAAAGAATAAATTAAATAAAAGATACTGGCTTCCCATAGATAACTTAAATGAACTATGGTGTGAAGCTATAGTCTAAATACCTGGGTTTTGGTACCAGGTATTTTTTTTCGAACCCAAATCAAGTTTACCTTAAATAAATAAATTAAATTTAATTTAATTGTTTTTTATAAAACATTACCAAAAAAATAAATATTTCAGCACAAAGCTACCTAACCCAATAAAGAATTATTTTTTTTATTCTATTTTGTTTAAAAAATAATTTAAAAAATACTATTTACCATTTAATTGTTTTTTAATTAAAAATAACATACCTTATTGTTTTTATTACTAAATAGAGTGATTAAAAACATTAAAACCAAATAAAGAAATATCAATATGTAACATCTATACAATTCAGATCATACAATATCCAAAAAAACAACTACAAAAAATCCATCAATAATAAATTTAATAGATCAAACCTATAAAAACTTCGAAACAAAAAAATAAAAATAAAAACCCTAAAACAAAATACAAAAAAATTTACAGTGTTAAACCCAAAATAACCAAGTTTAATTTACGGTGTGAACAATTAAAAACCTCAAAGCTTTTTTTACAAACAAAAACAAAGATAAAATGAAGCTAAAACATATATTTATCTAGAGATAAACATATACCAATTTGAAAAAAACAACTAAAAATAAAAAAAATCACATTTAAGGTGTTTAAAAAAATGAAAGAAACAAACCAAGAAAACGAACTAATGATATGTACAAAATCAGACCTATCAAACAAAATAAACAAAAAATGGACAATGTGCATAATAAACATACTCGGAGTCGAAGAAGGCAAAAGATTCAATGAAATCAAAAAAGACTCAATGGGCAACATAAACTCCAGAACCCTATCAATGAGACTAAAAGAACTCCAAAACGAAGGAATCATCTCACGAGAAGTAAAACCAAAAGCCCCACCAGAAGTAAGATACATCCTAACAGAAGAAGGATGGGCACTTTACGAAGCACTACAACCACTATTCAACTACCTAGACAAACATAACTCAAATGGCTCAAACCAAAACAACTAAAAAACAAAAAAACCCAAAATACCCTAAATAGGAATAAAGGGTTAATGGGTCCCCTCCAACTCTATTAATTTAATGTAATCTCCCAAAACATCTCTTGTTTTAACGATGTTAAACCCCTCTTTCCTCAACTCAACATCCCACCTCTTATTAAGATCCTCATCTAAAAAAACCTGCATAAAAGGATTAATAAAACCAATAAACAACCTACCAAGCAAACCAGTCGAACCCATATGTTCCAACAACAAAACCCTACCACTTGGCTTACAAACACGAACCATCTCCCTCACAGCAACAACAGGATCAGAACAAGCACAAAAAACAAAAGTAGAAAAAACAGTATCGAAACAATCATCAGGAAAAACCATATTCCTAGCATCCATCCTAATAAACCGAGCATTAGACAAACCTCTTTCAACCGCTTTACCACGCGCTCTCTCAAGCATATTCTCACTAAAATCAATACCAACAATCTCAACACCATCAGGATAAAACGGCACATTACGGCCAGTACCCACACCAACCTCAAGAACCCTACCAGAAACCATAGACAAAATCTCCTTCCGCATATCCCTAAAATAAAAAACCTCAAAAGGACTCTCAGCAAAATCATACACAGGAGCCACTAAATCATAACCCCTTTCAGTTCTACTAACCATAATCAACCAAATAACTATAATTAAAACATCCAATATATTTATTTTCCAAACAAAACCCCCACAAACACACATACACCCCTAACCAACAAACAAACCCAAAAAAACCCAAACAAACCAAATACCAACCCTTTTAAAACTACAAATAAACACACCCAAACCAAAAAACCGTAATAAACATAATCACCCATACAAATCAACTCAAAAAAAAAGGATTAATAAAAACGAAGAACCATAAACTTACCTTTGAAAAAGGTTTTATCCTAAAAGGATTGAAAATCCCTTACCATCTAAGTTAAAACAATATCATTAATCCTAAATAGTTAAAAAAACAAATAAAAAAGATAGTAAGGTGTATACATCATGGATAAAAAGAATCATAAAAAATTACTGAACGACATTGAAGGAAAGATGGGTTTCCTACCAGAAGTATTACAAACAATAGAAGATATAGAGCCTGAAAACCTAGGTCGATATAGAAGGTGTAACAACAAAATACTTCAAGACGGAGCTTTACCAGCCAAAACTAAAATATTGGTTGCATTAGCAGTAGTAGCCTCAAAACAATGCGAACCATGCACCGAATCCCAAATGAAAAGCGCATTAAACAACGGAGCCACCAAAGAAGAAATAATGGAACTGATGGAAGTAATATTCATAACATCAGGAGCACCAGCAGTAGCAGCATGCAAAGACGCATTAAAACTACTAAAAGAACAAGAATAAAACCACCAAACAAAAAATAAACACAGTCCATGTCTAGGGTTTTGGGCCCTCATTTGACCGAAAACCAACAACCCAAAAAAACCTAATTCCCAAAACCCATTTCTCTAAAACCCCCCACAAAATCCCTAATAGAAAAACTTGAAACAATAAATAGGTTACCAAAAAGAATAGAAAAAATAGAAAACAAACAACTCAAATAAAAACCGAACGAAACAGATGAAAAGAAGAAAATAGTTCGAAATGCTAATAGGATGAATACATCAAAACAAAGAAACACACAGATAGAAAACTAATTTTCAAAAAAACCCAATTTCCAGTTCAAATTAAATCTAGTTTAATGTCAAGAGCTGGCGCCTTCATAGTCATGTAGCTTGATGAAATCAAATCAACTCCTTTTATTGCATAACTACCGATATTACTAGGTTCTATCCCACCACTAACCTCTATCACCACTTCATCTAATAAACCATTCTCTTCAATAACTCCAACCGTTTTAGAAACTTCTTTTGGACTGAAATTATCAAGCATTACAATGTCAGCACCTGCATATACAGCCTCTAAAGCCTCTACACAATTTTCTACCTCGATTTCAATTTTTTTTGAACCACCAGCACGAGCCATTTCAACAGCCTTACTTATAGACTCAACATACCTTAGGTGGTTATCTTTAATCAAAACAAAATCCCCTAGATTTTTACGATGGGGTTCACCACCCACAGCCTTAACAGCCTTTTTTTCAAAACTCCTCAACAAAGGAGTGGTCTTCCTGGTAGCAGCAACATCAACATCGGCATTAACATCCCGAACAATATCAATCATCTCTTTAGTTGCAGTTGCAACACCACTTAGATGACATAATAAATTCAAAGCAACCCTTTCACCCATCAAGATATCTCTAACCGATCCCTCAACAACACCAACAACTTCATCAGAACTAACTCGATCCCCATCCTCCACACCTGAATCAAAAACAACACCCATTTCATTAAAAAGAAACTCAACCATAGAACAACCAAAAATAAAACCAGGTTCAGTCACAACAACATTTCCCACTCCCAAATCGTTCTCACTAATAATAGATTCAGTAGTGACATCACCATCACCCAAATCCTCATCCAACATCATCCTCAATTTATCCATATCAAACTCACTTAACATCATCAACACCGGTCAATTCAAACATTCTTTCAGTACTAACCCTAACCTTATCTGCAACCACATCTGAAACCTCAACCAAAAACCCCCTATTCTCTAAAGACCACAAGATTTTTTTCAAACTATTTTTTTTCATCTCACGACAAACCGCCTTATCCGAAAGTGGAATAAAAGTTTTATCTGGAAACAAAAACCTTAAACGTTCAACCAAACCAACCTCAGTACCAATAACAAATTTATCTTTCTTAGAACTACCTACAAAATCTATCATCTGACCAGTACTACACAAATAATCGGCTTTTTCTTGAACAACAGGTTTAGATTCAGGGTGAACCAAAACAACCGCATCAGAAAAACGATCCCTAACCTCATCTACATCCTGAGGCTGAAAGACATTATGAACATAACAATGACCATCATCAGGCACTACAAAAACATCTTTATCAGTCTCCTTTTCAACATACCACCCTAAATTCCGATCAGGTCCAAAAATAACTTCTTCACAATCCAAATTATCTATAACCTCAACAGCATTAGATGAAGTACAAGTAACATCTGATTCCGCCCGTACCTCAGCACTCGTATTAACATACATCACAACCTCTGCATCTGGATGTTTCTCCTTAGCCTTACACAAACTCTCACGAGACAACATACCAGCCATCGGACAACTTGCTTCCTTAGAAGGTAACAATACTTTTTTATCCGGATTCAAAACAGCAGCCGTCTCAGCCATAAAATCAACACCAGCGAAAACAACATATTCAGCGTCAACAGACCTAGACTTCAAAGCTAGACCTAATGAATCACCAACGAAATCCGCAACCCGATGGACCTCACCAACCTGATAATTATGAGCTAAAACAACAGCATCCATCTCTTTTTTCAAATCCAAAATCTCTTCAAACAAATCACATTCCATCAAAAACACTCAAACTAAATATTTTGTTTAAAAAAGAAAAAACACTAGGGAGGAATATAAAATTGCTAAAAGAATGTCCAAAATGTGGAAACGCCATACTAATCGAAGCTAAAGAAAAAACAACACAATGTCCAAAATGTGGAAACACAATAAAAATACAAGACGAAAACAAAAAATTTAGATAACCGCTATCTTTTCCATAGAATTATTCCGTGAATTAGGAAACGTTTTTGATTAACTAAATACAACCCCACATCAAAAAACAACCTTCTCGATAAAATCACTGCATTAATAATCTATATAAGCAGGAACTGGATAACCTAAAAAAAACTGCTAACTCCACTTCACAAAAAACAAAACCTAAGCATTAAAACAAATTTAAAAAAAGGAATACATTAAAGTCTTTTATAGATTGTAGGACGTTTTTATAAATACTGAATATATTTAATCTGTTCGTAAAAAAGACAGTGGTTTTTTAAGTGGGCCCAGAGGGATTCGAACCCTCGACAACCCGGTTATGAGCCGAGTGCTCTAACCTAGCTGAGCTATGGGCCCTTGATTTAGTTTAGTTTTTTATTTTTTTAATTAGTTTGTGGTCTTGGATGTAGTTTTTGTTTTGTTTTCTATCGTTTGTTGGGTTTTTGTTGTGTGCTAAGACCGAATATAGTGTGTTTCTGTTATACATAAATATATTGGTGTTAGGTAGTTTTTGGTTGTCGGTTTGTTTTGTTTTTTTGGTTGTCGGTTTGTTTTGTTTTTTTGGTTGTCGGTTTGTTTTGTTTTTTTGGTTGTCGGTTTGTTTTGTTTTTTTGGTTGTCGGTTTGTTTTGTTTTTTTGGTTGTCGGTTTGTTTTGTTTTTTTGGTTGTCGGTTTGTTTTGTTTTTTTGGTTGTCGGTTTGTTTTGTTTTTTTGGTTGTCGGTTTGTTTTGTTTTTTTGGTTGTCGGTTTGTTTTTTGGTTGTTTTTTGAGGGGTAGGAAATAAAGAGTTTGAGGATAATTGTTTGTTGATTTTGGGTTTGTGATAATTATGACAATTCAGGTTTATAATACGCTGTCTGGTGAGTTGGAGGTTTTTGAGCCTTTGGAAGAAGGTAAGGTTGGTATGTATGTTTGTGGGACTACAGATTATGATAATATTCATCTTGGGCATGCGAGGACTTATGTTGCTTATGATATGATGGTTCGTTATTTTGAGTGGAAGGGTTTTGATGTTAAGTATATTCAGAATATCACTGATGTTGGTCATTTGACTGATGAGGGTGAGGATAAGGTTGAGAAGCGTGCGAAGAGGGAGCGTACGCATCCTATGGAGATTGTTGAGTATTATATGCGTAAGCATTTGGAGGATGTTGATGACCTTAAGATTAAGCGGCCGGATATAATGCCTCGGGCTACTGGCCATCTTATTGATATGGTTGAGGCTGTAGAGGATTTGGTGGAGAAGGGTTTTGCTTATGAGGTTAATGGTTCGGTTTATTTTGATGTTTCTAAGCTTGATGGGTATGGAGAGCTTTCTAATATAGTTTTTGATGATCTTGAGGAGTCTGGGCGTGTTGAGTCGTCTGGTGATAAAAAGGATCCAAGGGATTTTGCTTTATGGAAGAAGGCTGGTGAGGATCAGTTGATGAGTTGGCCTTCTCCTTGGGGTGAGGGTTTTCCTGGTTGGCATATCGAGTGTACGGTTATGTCGACTAAATATCTGGGTGAGAAATTCGATATTCATGGTGGGGCTATAGAGCTGGGTTTTCCGCATCATGAGAATGAGATTGCTCAAGGTAAGGCTTTGTGTGGTACGGACCCGGTTCGTTATTGGGTGCATACCGGGTTACTTAATGTTGGTGGTGAGAAGATGTCTAAAAGTAAAGGTAATTTCATTACCGTTCGCGAGGCTTTAGATGAACATAGTCCTGAGGTATTGCGTCTTTGGATTTTAAGTTCTCACTATCGATCTCCCGTTGATTATACTGAAGATAAGATTCGGGAGGCTAGAACTGAGTTGGATAGGATTTTAAATTTCCTTGAAAGGCTTCATAGACATAAAGGTGAAGGTGTAAAGGGTAGGTTGTCTGAGCTTGTTGATAAGCTTGTTGTTGATTTTGAAATGAAGATGGATAGAGATTTCAATTCTCCTGAAGCTTTTTCATTGATTTTTCAGTTTATTAAAGAGGCAAATAAAAAACTTGACAACAATGATTATGGTGAAGCCGACCCCGAATATGTTATTGAACGTTTAGAGGAGTTATTAGGTATTTTTGGAGTTGTTCCTGAAAACTATTTTGATGAGGACATTGAAGAAGATGTGGTTGAAGAGATACTTGATGAGATATTGGATTTGAGAGAAGAGTTAAGAGAGCAGGGAGAATATGACGTTGCCGACGAAATTCGAGATAGACTTAACAAAGCTGGTGTAGAGATAGAGGATTGTGATGATCCAACTTGGAAACTGAAAAAATAAAATTCTAAGTTTGTTGTTTATTTGATTTCGATATAAACCACACCATAAAAGATATAAGTTCCTCGACGATAGTTAGAGGTGGAGGGGATGGTATGAACGAGATTATTGATTCTTCCGGCGGGAATGGTGAGCACACTGAAGACGTGATAGATAGGTTGGAGAAGAAAATCGCGTTATTGAGAAGACGGCTTCAAAGGCGAGAAAATGAGATTGAACAACTGGAAGAAGAGAACTATTTATTAAGGCAAGAAGTTGGTAGCGATAAAGAAGTGGAAGAAATTGGCCATGGAATAGACTCTATGGAGTTAGAAGGGAATCTAAACGATGGTAGCGATGAAGATATTGTAGAGGGTTCTACATCAATAAAAAAAGATAAAGAGGATTGTGTGATTTTCACTGGCCCAGCAGATGCAGAAAAAACTGGTGGTTCACCGATTGCTGAGGAGTCAGAGGATAATTTGATTAAATCAGCTTGTGCCGAAGAAACTGGAAACGGTGAGCTAGAGGAAGAGGATGATGATATAATCATCATTGAATAGTCTTGAGGGATTTTTTTGAAGGTCGAGGAGGTCGTTCTAAACAACTTTAAATCGTTTGGAAGGAAAACCAAAATACCGTTTTCAGATGGATTCAACGCGATATCAGGGCCGAATGGTTCAGGTAAATCCAACATAATAGATGCATTTTG
Source organism: Methanonatronarchaeum thermophilum (assembly GCF_002153915.1). Taxonomy (NCBI): domain Archaea; kingdom Methanobacteriati; phylum Methanobacteriota; class Methanonatronarchaeia; order Methanonatronarchaeales; family Methanonatronarchaeaceae; genus Methanonatronarchaeum; species Methanonatronarchaeum thermophilum. The sequence goes on along the minus strand of NZ_MRZU01000003.1, from coordinate 95,415 downwards.
TTTTGTTTTAGGTACATCTACGACTAAAGATTTACGTGCAGATAACCTAACAGACTTGATTTTCCAGGGTGATAATGGTGAAAACCCTAATTTCGCTGAAGTCACATTGAAGTTGGATAACAGTAATGGAGAACTACCAACCTCTGAAGACACCGTATCTATTAAAAGAAAAGTCAAGCGTACTGATAAAGGATATTATAGCTATTATTATCTCAATGATAACTCTGTAACGTTAACAGAGATCCATGAATTTATTTCTGAAGCAGGTATATCTGAAGAAGGATACAACATCGTGATGCAGGGTGATGTAACACGGATAACAGATGTAGGTAGTACTGAGCGACGTAGAATAATAGATGAGATAGCCGGAGTTTCAGAGTTTGAAAAGAAAAAAGAAAAAGCTTTTAACGAACTTGACACAGTAAAACAAGAGATAGATAGAGTAGAGATAATTTTAAAAGAAATTAAAGACCGTCTCAACGAAGTTGAAGATGAAAGGAAAGACGCATTAAAGTATAAAAAACTAAAAGACCGTAAAAAAGAACTCGAACTATACCTAATCGCCTCAATGAAGGATAAAATCGAGAAAGATATACAGAAAATCGAAAAACTCCTTGAAAACAAAGAGAAAGAAAAAGACAAATATTCATCCAAACTCATCAACCTAAAAAACGATATAACAGAACTAAATAGTGAGCTCGAACAACTGAACAAAGAGATCTCGCAGAAAGGAGAAGAAGAACAGATAGAGATAAAAAGAGAGATTGAGGAGATAAAAGGAGAGATATCCAGAGGACATGACTCAATATCTATGATGGAAGAATCAATCAAAGAACTTCAAGAAGACAAAAAGAAAATCTATACAAAAAGAAGTTCCCTTAAAGAAAAAATCAACTCATTAAAACAAGAAAAAGAAAAACTCTCAATACAAAAAACAAACATCGAAAGCGAGATAGAAAGCCAAAAAAACGAAAAAACAAAGTTCAAAAACAAAATAGAAGAAATCGATGACGAATCCTTTAAAGTAAAAGAAAAAGTATCAGAACTAAAAAAAGCACTTGAAGAAAAAAGAAACAACAAAAACAGGCTTTTTCAACAAAAAGACAGAGTTTTAGATTCATTAAGACGGAAAGAAGACGAAATTCATGAAATAGATGACAGAATAAAACAATTCAAATCCAAGAAACAAGAAATAAACGAAAAAACCCCCGAACTAGAAAAAGAGATATCCAGATTAATAAAATCCAAAGAAAAAATAGAAGACTCCAAAAGCGAGTTAGAAAGAGACAAACTCTACAAAAAAAAGGAACTCAAAGAACTTGAACAAAAACATCGAAACAGACAAACAAAGATAGCTAAGGCAGAAGCAAAAATGCAGGCAGCCGAAGAGATAGACAACCGTTACTCAAGACCAGTTCGAGAAATACTAAAAGCAAAAGGCAACGGAGTTCTAAACGGAGTATACGGCACAATATCAGAGTTAGGTAAAGTACAGGAAAAATACTCAACAGCACTAGAGATAGCAGCAGGTGGTAGAATGCAATCAATCGTTGTAGAAACAGATAAAGACGCTCAAGAATGCATAAACTACCTAAAAAGAAACAAGCTAGGTCGAGCCACATTCCTACCTATCAACAAAATAAGATACAGACCACCTAGAAGTAGAGCTAAAGAAGCCTTAAACTCCTCAGGCTCAGTAGACCTCGCAATAAACCTCATCGATTTCAAAGAAAAATATAAACCAGCTTTTTGGTACGTCTTCAGAGACACAGTGATTATGGAAGACCTTAAAGCAGCCAGACAAAACATGGGTGGCGTCCGAATGGTCACACTAGACGGAGACCTAGTGGACCCAGGCGGAGCAATGTCAGGTGGATCAAAAAAGAAATCAAGATTCAAATTCACAGTTGACGACGAAAAAGAAGTAAAAAACCTCAAAAAACAAATCAAAAAAATAAAACAAAAAATAGATAAAAAACAATCAGAGATCCAGAACCTCGATGAAGGATTGTCAAGAGTAAACAATAAAATCAAGAACAAAGAAACCAAAATCGAAAAACTCCAGAAAAAACTGGATACAAACCAAAAAGACATAGAAAGATACAACGAAGAGATTCAGCGAAAAAAAGAGAAAAAAGAAAAAATACTCCAAGAAAAAAAGGAACAACAAAAAGAAATCAAAGAACTCGAAGAAAAAATCAAAAAACTCGACACCGAAATCAATAACAAAAAAGAAAAAATCGAAAAACTCGAAGAAAGAGTTGAAAACACAGAGATACCCAAATACATGGATGAAATCGATAGAATAAAAGAAGAAATAGAACGGCTTCGAGAGGTAACAGGAAACGTCGAAAACAAATTAAACCAAAAAGAACTTGAAATAGAGTACGCAGAAAGAAACCTAAAAGAACAGAAAGAAAAGAAAAAAGAACTAAAACAAAAAGAACAACAACTAAACAAAGATATAGAAAACAAAAAACAAGAAATAAATAACTTAAAAACACGTTTAGAAGAAAAAGAACAAGAAGACCAAGAAATCAACAAAAAACTAAAAAAACTCCGCAAACAAAGAGACAAACTACTAGAAAACCTAAGTGAACTCGAAAAAAAAGAATCAGCAACACAAAAAAACCTCGAACAAATAGAAACCAAAATCAAAGAACTAAAAGAAGACCTAGAGACAAAACAAGAACAGATAAAAGAAGTTGAAAGAGAACTAGAAGACTTCGAAGTCGACAAAGAACTACCAAGCCCACAAGAAATAGAAAACGAATTAGATGAAATAGAAAAAGAGATGGAGCAGCTAGAACCAGTCAACATGAAAGCAATAAACGAATACGAAGAAGTTAAAAAAAGAAAAGAAAGACTCGAAGAAAGAATCAACACACTAACAGAAGAAAGAGAAGGTATAATAGATAGAATAGAAACCTACGACGAAAGAAAAACCGAAGTATTCATGAAAACATTCAACGAAATAAACAAAAACTTCAAAGAAGTATTCAGCAAACTATCCCCCGGCGGCCAAGCCGAATTAATTTTGGAAAAACCTAAATCACCATTCGACGGCGGACTCACAATAGAAGCCATCCCAGAAGGAAAAACAGTTAGAAGACTAGACGCAATGTCCGGAGGAGAAAAAAGCCTCACAGCACTATCCTTCATATTCGCAATACAAAGATACGACCCAGCACCATTCTACGCCTTCGACGAAATCGACATGTTCCTGGACGGAGCAAACGTAGAAAGAGTGGCCAAAATGATAGAAAGACTATCAAACAACGCCCAATTCATAGTCGTATCACTCCGAAAACCAACAATCGAATCCTCAGACCAAACAATAGGAATAACAATGCAAGAAAACGGAGTATCCGAAGCAACAGGGGTGGTACTAAATGGCAACTAAAGAAGATAACACTGCAATCCCACACCAAATCGAAAACAGACTACACCAAAGACTCGATGAAAACTGGAAAGAAAGCCAGCCAATAGAAATGCTATTAGAAATGATCGATGAAGGCGAAATCGACCCATGGGACCTCGACGTCATAAAAGTCGCAGACAAATTCCTAACCAAAGTAGAAAAAATGGAACGAGAAAACCTAAAAATCTCCGGAAACACACTACTATTCTCCTCCATACTTCTAAGAAAAAAAAGCGAGATGCTAGTAAACGACGAAGAAGAACACGAAGAAGAAGTAATGTACGACGACCAAGACTGGACCCCCTGTTTCTATGACCTTGAATACCAAGAACTCCCAGAACTAGAACTACCAGCAAGAAGAGAATCAAGTAGATCAGCAACCCTAATAGACCTCATAGACGAATTCGAAAACGCAATGGAAACAAAACAAAAAAGAAAAAAACGAAGAAAACAACAAACCCAAGAAAACAAAAAAACCCAAGAAAAAGTACGAAACCTCGCACACGAAGAAGACATAGAACAAGACATAAAAAACGTCCACAAACTACTAAAAACCAAATTCAAAAACGAAAAAAAAGAAAAAATAAAATTCAAAGAAATACTAAACAACCAAAACCCAAAAGAAATCATATCAAAATACATACCCCTCCTCTTTCTAGCCACAAGAAAAAAAATATGGATAAAACAAACAGAAATCAACAAAGACATCGAAATAAAACTACGCAACCCCAACAAAACAAACGACAAAACAGGAGAATAAACAATGGACAAACAAAAAATAGTAGAAGCAGCCCTATTCACAGCAGGAAACCCACTAAACGCAAAAGAAATCTCAAAAACAACAGGAATCCCCACCAAAAAAGTAAAAAAACACCTAAAAAACCTAACCCAAAAATACAAAGAAAGAGACACAGCAATAGAAATCAAATCAGTAAACAAAAAATACGTAATGCAAATAAACCCAAAATACAGCGAAGAAGTAATGAACCTCGCCCCAATCGAAATATCAACACCAGTACTAAGAACACTCTCAGTAATAGCATTCCAACAACCAGTAAGCCAATCAGAAATAGTAGACATACGAGGAAACAAAGCCTACAACCACATAAAAGAACTAACAGAAATGGGATTCGTCAACGCAAAACCATACGGCCGAACAAAACTACTACAAACAACAAACGGATTCTCAGAATACTTCGGAATAGAAGGAAAAACACCAGAAGAAGTGAGAAACGCACTAACAGAAAAATTCGACCCAGTAACACTCGAAGACTTCCTAGATTAACACCAACCCAAAACCTGGTTTTTTAAACTTAAATCAACTCAGTTCAAATCTATTTTTTTAATAAGCGATATATAGGGTGAAAGATATAATATTAATTGAGGGGTGAAGTGTATGAACAAAAAGCAAATGAGAACCTCTGGACTTGTGTCCTTTGTTATTATGATTGCACTCCTCATCGTTATCGTCGGCCTAATATTAATTTAACAAAAAAAACATTAAGACCTTGAAATCGTTTAATGAACAAAAAAATAGATAAACAAAAAAATAACAGAGAAAAATAGTAAACTTTGGCCGGGATATCCTACCCGGCACACCAACACTTTTTATTGTTTTTTAGTTGATGGTTGGTTATAATTCCTTTAGTTCTGGAGGGATGTATTGTTCTTTTCCTTCTTCTTTTAGCACGCCTACTGCAGCTATAGCTCCAGACACCGCTCCACCAACAATTCCTCTTGATTTTCCTGCACCGTCTCCAGCGACTCTTAGTTTTTCAAGGTTTGTTTCTAGGTAGTTTTCGGTTGGATATACTGAGTCATAGAACTTGATTTCTGGACAGTATAGTAACGTGTGGTCTTGGTTTACACCTGGTACAAGCTCTCCCAGTGTTTCCAGGCCGTGTATTATGTTCATTACTATTCTTTGTGGTAATGCTAGGGAGATGTCGCCTGGTGTGAATTCTTTTAATGTTGGTTTGTATGGTAGGTTGTCTATTCTTCCTTGATCGGTTCTTCTCCAGTCCCTTAGGTCTTTTAGCCTTTGAGCTACTGGTTTGTCTCCACCTATTTTGTTTGCTAGTTCAGCGATCTTTCTTCCATACGCTTTTGTATCTTCAACGGGTTCGGTTAAATGAATTCTTACAAGCAATGCGAAGTTTGTTAGGTTTGTTTTTGAGTCTTTTTTAGCGTGTCCGTTCACCAAAAGCATGTCTTCATAGTATTCAGTAGCTACGTATCCTTCTGGGTTTGTGCAGAATGTTCTAACCAAGTCATCGTATCCTTTGCTTCTCCACCTGAATTTTGGATCGTAAATCACGTCGGTCATTGGGTCATAAACTTCTTTTGGTAGTTCGACTCTAACACCAACGTCTATAGGGCCGTATGTAACTTCAATACCGAGTTTTTGGGCTTGTGTTCTAAACCAGTTTGCTCCACTTCTTCCAGGTGCAGCTATAAGTTGGTTGCATTTAATCTCCATGTCATCTGTGGTTAAAACAAATTCTCCGGTGCTTTCTTTTTTCTCTATTTCGTTAACTTCTGTGTTTATATAGAATTTAACGCCACGGCTTTGAAGCTCCCGCATCATGTTGTCCATTACTGTAGGAACTTTATCGGAACCTATGTGTTTTTGTGGTCCGTAAACAAGCTCTACGCCTTTAGAAGCGGCTTTTCTCTTCATTTCTCTTACTTTCTTTTTTCTTTCTTTATCGCCTTCTCCGTAGTATTCCTTGTCAACACCGTTTCTAATCCAGACACTGTCAACATAACTGATTAGGTCCGAAGCCTCATCTCGATCAATATTTAGGTTTTCAATTTCCATTCCGATATCGGGTGTTAGATTAAGCTTTCCATCTGAAAGCCCTCCAGCACCACCTATACCGAATAAAATATCATTTGACTCTATTCTCTCTAAAGGTGCTTTACCTTTGTCTATCAAGCATACCGAAAGTCCTGAGTTCGATAGTATCTCTGCTGAAGAAAGTCCAGCAGGTCCGCCACCAATTATTCCTACATCAAATTCCATAAAGACAATCACCAAATAGTCCGAACAATGATTATTTTACAGCTATTTTAACCTTAGTGGTTTTTCATTCTAAAACCCAAACCACGTCCAAACTTTCTACTTAAACTACCTGATTAAATAGGTTTTTTCTTTTTTTTATACTTTAAAATAAAACTCTTATATTGAATGTGTTTAAATTATTATTAGGTAACTATGAATGGAAATGATTTAGCTAAATATATCTGCACAGTATGCGAATATGTATACGATCCTGAAGAAGGTGATCCTGAAGGTGGTGTTGAACCAGGAACTCCTTTTGAAAAACTTCCTGAAGACTGGGTCTGCCCTGATTGTGGTGTTGGTAAAGACATGTTTGAAAAAATGGAATAATTAAATATAAAGAATGATTGATTATGACGGTTAAAAAAATAACTGATAGAATAAGTTGGGTTGGAGCAATCGATTGGGACAGACGTCTATTTGATGAATTGATACCACTACCAGATGGAACAACCTACAACTCATATCTAGTGAAAGGAAACGAAGAAACTGCTTTGATAGACACAGTAGATCCAACTAAAAAAGAAACACTGTTCAACAACCTAATGAATGCAGGTGTAGAAAAACTTGATTACGTTGTTGTAAACCATGGTGAACAAGACCACTCAGGAACATTACCATCATTACTTGAAAAATATCCAGAATGTCGTATAGTAACAAACAGTAAAGCTGAGGACATATTGACCGAGCATCTTGAACTCGATGAAGCTCGATTCAAAATCATTGGAGACAAAGACCAAATCGATTTAGGTGGAACCACTCTCGAGTTCGGTTTAATTCCATGGGTACATTGGCCCGACACACAATACACACTTGCAATAGAAGAAAAAACACTCTTTACATGCGATTTCTTAGGACATCACTACGCTACCGAACAACTTTTCAATAACGATAAATGCCATTATGAAAACTCAGCTAAACGATATTTTGCAGAAATAATGATGCCGTTCAAATCAAGAGCCCGTAAAAACCTACAAAAAATCAAAGAAATCGAGCATGACGTCGATGTGATAGCACCAAGCCATGGACCCCTACACAACCAACCAGAACAAATCATAGGTTATTACGAAAAATGGACCTCTGATAAACTAGAAAACAAAGTTATAATCCCTTACGTATCGATGCATGGTAGCACTGAAATAATGGTTCAACACCTAACTAACGCATTAACTGAAAGAGACATCGAAGTAAAACCAATGCACATAACAAATACAGACATCGGAGACATAGCAAAAGAGCTTGTTGACACTGCAACAATAATAATAGGTTCCCCAACAGTATTAGGCGGAGCTCACCCAAAAGCACTGTATATAGCATACCTAGCAAACGCACTTAAAGCGAAAGCAAACTACGCATCAATAATTGGTTCATACGGCTGGGGAAGCAAGATAGTCGACCAAATAGCTGACACAGTAAGCAGTTTAAACCTCGAACTAATAGAACCAAAAATAATCAAAGGAAAACCAACCAAAAAAGACCTTAAATTGATCGAAGAAATGGCGGAAAAAATCAAAGAAAAACACAAAAACGACCCCAAAATAAACTAAACAACAAGGCGATCCAACTGACCCTCAACATAGCATACCACAAAGATTTTCTAAACCACAAAACAGGAAAACACCATCCCGAAAACCCAGAAAGACTCAAAACAATCCTAAAAACCCTTCAAAAAAACAATATTTGGAGCGAAGTAAACAAAATAAACCCACCAAAAATCGATTTAAAAACACTAGAAAACGTCCACACAAAAAACCACATAAAAAACATACAAAAAACAACAAAAAACGGAGGTGGACAACTCGACCCAGACACCACAATCACCCCTGATTCATACCAAACCGCCTTAAGAGCCTGCGGAGCACTAAAAAAACTAGTGGAAAACGCAGTAACCCAAAAAAACGATGGTATAGCACTAAATAGACCACCCGGACACCACGCCCTACCAAACAAATCAATGGGATTCTGCATATTCAACAACATAGCCGTAGCAGCAAAACATGCAACAAAAAAACTAGACAAAATCCTAATATTCGATTGGGACGTACACCACGGAAACGGAACACAAAAAATATTCTACCAAAACAAAAACCCACTCTACATCTCAATACACCAAACACCATTATTCCCAAACACCGGCAAAACAAAAGAAACAGGCCAAGGAAAAGGAAAAGGATACAACATAAACATACCGCTCCCAAAAGGAATGACAGACACAGACTACAACTACATAATGGAAAAAACAATCATACCAAAAATCAAACAATACAAACCCAAACTCATACTAATCTCAGCCGGATACGACGCACACAAAAACGACCCACTCGCAAACATGAACCTAACCTCCAACGCATACTACCAAATGACAAAAAAACTAAAAACAACCCAAACACCAATAGTACTAACACTAGAAGGAGGATACCAAAAAACAGCCCTTGCAAACTCAACACACCAAACAATAAACGCCCTACTTGACAAAAAACCCATAAAAAAACCAAACAAAAACAACCAAAAAATATCAAAAACAACAAAAGAAAAAACCAAACAAATAAACAAAATATACAAAATCTAAAACAACATCCAAACCAAAAATAAAACCGAAAAATAAGAAACAGAAATATAGAAGGTATTCAAGCAGTATCTTCAAAACCTTCTTCAAAATCTTCTTCAAAACCTAATATTTTATCCAAAAACAATCTAATTTTCTTAACCAATTCTTCAGTAAGCTCCCCAGATCTAGCTTTCTTAAGCACCCAACTCGCTACAGCCAACATAACCATCATTGCATAAAAAAGCCAAGACAACAACTTAACAACCAAATCGAATATCGGCTTAAAGAAACGAGCCAAACTCATCAAAGCAGCCAAAACACTTACCATTAATAAACCTCCTCAAACACTAATACAAACACCAAACTAAAAACCCCATATACCAATAAACAAATCAAAACTAATATACCCTTCCCCTATAAACAAAAAAACTAGATTTAAATATAATTAAAAAAACAACAAGTAACCTATGTATAAAAACATATTTAATTTCGATATGACTGAATATATTAAATAAATTGAATCAAATTAGAACATAGATACAAAAAATCCAAAAGAAAATAAATCAATAGTGAAAAGCGATTAGAAAGGGTTGATGTGGGCCTGAGTGGGATATGTTTTCTGCAACCTTCACGGCTCTTTCTTGTTTAGAGTTCGTAGACCACTTGGGGCAGTCTACTACTTGGCCTTTTACCCTGGATGGGTAGTAGGTTGTCTTGGTTCTCCTTTCGCCGCCTTTTCCTCGCTATCCAGGTTATGGAAAGCTTGGTTTTTTAGGCTTTTTCCAAAACCCTTCTAACCCTTTTTAGGGAAATTAGGTTTTGAAACACTCAGTATGCCCTCAACTTAACTATGACTTTAGTAATAGTTAGGTCGTTGGTTAAGTAGATAAGCTTTACGTTTTTAGTTAAGGTTATTTTTGTATTTTGAGTTTTGTTTGTTTTATTTCGTAGTTTTTCCAGTTTGTTTCTATTCCGTTTCCGTTTATTCTAAGTTGTTTTTGTTCGTCTTGTATTTTTGATTTTATTTGTATGTCCATGATTTGTTTGATTATGTTTAGTGTTTTTTCTTCGTGGCTTCCTTCTTCAAGTAGTATTAGTAGTGTTCCGTCTATTGATTTTATTCGGCCTGAGAATGTATGTAGGAATCTGAATATGTTTTTTGTGTCTGAGTACATCATCATTATTGAAACGGAGTCTATGCATATGCGTATTTTTTCTTCTTTCCCTTTTTTGTATAGGTCTCGTATATATTCAGATGTTTTTATTCCTATGTCTGTTAGGTCTGCGGGGTTGGATGCGTATGAAACATTTTTGTCAGAGCTTGCTTTGTCAAGTTCTTGGCTCAAGGAGATACAGTCTATGATTCCATATCGATCACTATGTTTTTCTAAGGACATTTTGTTTTTAGAGAACCAGTCTATGGTTTTTTTAGCGCTTTCATTTGAGGTGATTAATATTGATGATTCTTGGTTTTCAAGACCTTTATAGAAAAAATTTTTTGCAAAAATGCTTTTTCCTGACATAGGAGGGCCTTGAAAAACTACACTAGAGCTTAAAGGGATTAACGTTTTAATTCCATCTATACCAGTATCGAAACCACTCATTTAGGAAGGTCCTCGTATATTAAGTTTATTTTGTTAATTATTTTAAAGCAACTACATCACTATAATAATAAACAGCTGTTTAAAGATTTTGCCTTTTATCCAACAGACATAACAGAATAAAACTGCTTGTTTTAAATATGAAAGGATTTAGGTTAGGTTAGGTTAGGTTAGTTTAAATTAAATTTTTTCCTAACCTTACGATTTTAACTGGTAGGTAGTGAACTTGGTATTGTTATATCTATTATTTAACCTATTCTATCTCTCTGTACTTCTCTGTTGTCTATTTCTAGGGTTAGTGCGTGTTGATCTGGGTCGAGTTCGCCATCAAATGCTAGTGTGGTTGTTGCTTCTCCATCTTGTATAGTTATTGTTTCACTAGTTATTTCACTATCATTAGGCCAGTCTATTAGGGATATTTTTACTTCTACTGGTTCACCTGGATTTTGATTTGTTATTTCCACTTGTAATCCTTCTTCGGTTTGTTCGTAATTTGTAATTTGGATATCTGGTTGGTCAGCTGTCATTCCCATGCTGAATCCGAGTCCTACGAATCCTATTGCTATCAGTACTGCAACTGCTTTCCCCAGTCTGCTTACCATTTTTTGTTCCTCTTTCTTTATGTTGTCATTAGTTTTTGAGTTCTTTATTTTTTTGTGTTTATTTTTGGTTTTTGTTTTTGTATGGTGTTTTTGGTGTGAATATCATGTTTGTTGGTTTTCGGTTTATTTTTCTGTTTGTTGGTTTTCCGTGATGTTTAAATCCTTTTATTATTGCTATTGGTGTTTGTTGGTTAGATTCTCCCATTACAATGTTTGCTGCGCTTGCTAATTCGTCTGCGACGCATTGTGTTGTTGTTTTCATTTTTTGGTTGTATAGGTCTTTTTTGTTTGTGTAGTTTGATATAGGTTTTATTCCTGAGTAGGCGATTGCGGTTCCTACGGCTCCTTTTCTAAATGGTCTTCCTATGCTATCTGTGATTATCGTTGGTGTTTTTGTTTTCTTGTGTATTTTTTTTGCTGTTTTTTCTGGGTTTTTTGGAGGTAGTATTGCTTTGTTAGGTCCTGCGTTTGATTGGTCAATTTGGGCGTTTGCACAGATTAACCCGTTTTTGTTTGTGATTATGTAGTTTTCACCTAATGCTATTATCTCACTTTCATTGAGTATCAGTTGACATATCTCAGGTTTTTTGTTTGTTTTTTCTGCTATTTTTTTGGCTTCTTTTGTTGGTTCTATTGTTTCTAGATTTTTCGTTCGGCCTTCAGCTTTTGATATTATTGTTTGGCTCACGACTAGTATATCTGTTTTTTTATGTTTCTCTATGTGTTTATGTATTATTAAGGGTAGTTTATCGCCTTTTTTTATTAATGGAAGTTTGATTGGTTTTATCTCGAGTTTCATTTTTATCTAATATTATATCCTTTTTTTTGTTTTATTTCGATATCTTCTTTTATTAGAAGTACGTTTGTATTATTGGTGTTTGAATTGGTTTATAGGGTTAAGGTTTCAACGGAAAAAAGATTGGAGTTTGTTGACATTACTGATCGTGTTAATGAGGTTGTAAGTGATTTTGATGATGGTGTCGTAGTTGTTTTTTCTGGCCACACAACAACCGGTTTAACTGTCAATGAGAATGAAACTGGGTTGGTTGAAGATATGGAGTCTATGTTGTCTTCATTGGTGGATTCAGATGGATGGCTTCACGATCGTATTGACAATAATGCTGATTCTCATCTAAGAGGTTTGTTACTGGATTCTAGTCTGTCTATTCCTTTTGAAGATGGAGAGTTGTTGATTGGAACTTGGCAATCTATATTTTTAGTAGAACTTGACGGACCTAGAACAAGAGAAGTATTAATACAAATTACTTAATTTAATTTGGTTTGAGGTGGGTTTTTTGGTTTTGGTGGGTGAGGGTGTGGGTGTGTTGGTTTTGGTTTGAGATAAGTAATAAGTTGGTTGGGTGGTAAATTAAGATTGGTGTTGTGGTGATTATCTGTGTTTGTTGTTTTGGGTTTGGTATAGTTGTTTGATTGTTTGTGTTTGTGTTTGTTTGGTTAATTTGTGTGGTTTGTTTATGAGTAAGATTATTAAGGATCCTGTTCATGGGTATATATCTGTTGAGGATTTTGTTTTGGATTTGATTGATACTTCTGTTGTTCAGAGGTTGAGGCGGGTTAAGCAGCTTGGTTTTTCTTATTTGGTGTATCCTGGTGCTAATCATACTCGTTTTGAGCATTCTTTAGGTGCGTATCATCTTGCTTGTAGTATGTGTGGGAGTTTGGGTATTTCTAGTAGGGAGGTTAGAGCTGCTGCTTTGTTGCATGATATTGGTCATGGGCCTTTTTCTCATATTAGTGAGGAGGTGTTGGTTGGTTGGTTTGATACGAGCCATGAGGATTTTGCTGAGGAGGTTGTTTTTGGTTCGGAGATTTCTGGTGTTTTGGATAGTTTTGGTGTTGATGCGGAGAAGGTGGTGTCGTTGATTGGTGGTGAGGGTGTTTATGGTCAGGTTATTGCTAGTGAGCTTGATGTTGATAGGATGGATTATTTGGTGAGGGATGCGCATTATACTGGAGTTGCTTATGGTACTATTGATTATGAAAGGCTTATCAATGAGATGAGTTTTGTTGATGGTGATTTGATTGTTCAGGAAGGGGGTTTGCAGGCAGCTGAGTCTTTGCTTGTTTCTAGGTTTTTGATGCAGCCGACTGTTTATTTTCATCATGCGTCTCGTATTGCTGAGAAGATGGTTATGTCTGCGGTTGAGGTTGCTTTGGAAAATGGTTTTTTGGATGGTGATGAGTTTAGGCGTATGTTTGATTTTGAGGTTTTGTTGAAGCTTCGTGAGGTTGGTGGTTTTCCTGGTGAGATGGTTAGGCGTGTTTTGGATAGGGATTTGTATAAGAGGGCTGTTGAGGTTGATCGTTTTTATATTGGTGGTGGTTGTGTTGATAGGCTTGAGAAAGATGTTGGGTTTAGGAGGGAGATGGAGGATGTTATTGCTAGGGATGCCGGTGTTGAAAACGTGATTATTGATGTTCCTCCTACTGTTGGTATGGAGGAGTTGAAGACTAAGGTTTTGGATGGTGGTGTTGTTAAGAGTCTTGAGGAGGTTTCTCGTATAGTTGATATACTTGATGATGCGCAGTCGGATCAATGGAAGTTTAGGGTTTATTCACCTGGTGGTTCGATTGATGTAGTTAATGAGGTGGCTAAAGAGCATCTTGATTTTAAATTTGATTAGTAGAACGATGTTTTTTAGTTTATTTGGTTTTTTATTGAAAAGAAGTTTGTATATTGAGGTATTCTATAGTGTTGTTAGGTGATTTTTATTAGATTGATATTAGCTTTGACTGGTGCCAGTGGTATTAGGTATGGGACACGTCTTCTTGAGGTTTTAAGTGAATTTAGGGATGTGGAGATCCATCTTGTTGTTTCGGATGCTGGTAGGAAGTTGATTGAGATTGAATCAGGCTATAGTTTTGAATCTGTTGTTGATATGGCTGATTTTTCTTATGGTAGTGGTGAGATGGAGGCCCCTATAGCTAGTGGTTCATTTAGAACAGATGGTATGTGTGTGGTTCCATCTAGTACTAAAACATTGTCTTCGATAGCTTGTGGTGTTACTGATAATTTGGTTACAAGAGCTGCCGATGTATGTTTGAAGGAGGGTAGGGAGTTAGTTTTGGTTACTAGAGAAACTCCATTGAATTTAATTCACTTGGAAAACATGGTTAAGGTGTCTAAAGCTGGAGCAACAGTTTTACCGGCATCTCCGGGTTTTTATAGTAATCCGGAAACCGTGGATGACATGGTGGATTTTGTTGTAGGCCGTACACTGGATCAATTGGATGTTGAGCATAATCTTTATAGGAGGTGGAGAGGTTGAGAGATTTTTTAGAGAAAATAGATCCTTTTGTCGTTGAGGAGGAGTTTTCAAGTTTATATGAGATTCCGGCGATGGCGAGGAAAACAGATGAGACGATTCTGTTTAAAAATGTATTAGATTTCGATATGCCTGTAGCTATCAATGTAGTTGGTAGTCGTAGGAATATTGCTATAGATATCGGTTGTGATGTGAATGAAATTCCATATAAAATCCAGGAAGGTATTGATAGTCCTGGTAAAACCGTTTCGAAAGGTAGTTTGACGGCTAGAAAACCTGATTTAAATGAAATACCTGTATTAAAACATTTCAAGGAAGATGCAGGTAGGTATATCACTTCAGGGGTTGTAATCGCTGAAGACAGTGATGGTAGGAGGAATGCCTCTATACATCGTATGTTGGTTAAGGATAGAGATAGGTTGGGTATACGGATTGTTGAGAGGCACCTTCATGAAATATATAGTGATGCTGAAAAACGTGGTGAAAAACTACCGGTTGCAGTAGTTATCGGGTTAGACCCAAGTGTACTGCTTGGTATTTGCACTCGAGTACCAGGTGGTTTCGATGAGTTAAGACTGTCAAGTGCTTTAAAAGGACAGCCTATCGAATTAAACCAATGTGACACAATAGATTTAGAAGTTCCTGATGCAGAAGTCGTTTTAGAAGGCTATTTATTGCCAGAAGAAAGAGAGCCTGAAGGACCATTCGTTGACATAACCGGTACTTACGATGGTGTCAGACAACAACCAGTTATAGAGCTAACCGGCATGCATTTAAAAGAAAACCCAGTATACCATGGTTTGTTGCCCGCTGGAAGCGAACATAAACTCCTTATGGGAATGCCATATGAACCTTTGATCATAAAAGAAGTCGATAAACACTGCAAAGCCGTAAACGCAATACTAACCGAAGGAGGTAGTTGTTACCTCCACGGTGTCGTCCAAATAAATAAAACAAACCCAAGTGACGGAGCTAAAGCAATAAAAGCAGCCATGAAAGCACATAAAAGCATGAAACACTGTATAGTCGTTGATGACGACATAGATATATACAGCCCAACAGACCTCGAATACGCAATCGCAACAAGAGTCAAAGGAGACGAAGATATCTATATCTACCCCGAAGTAAGAGGATCAACCCTAGACCCAAGAGGAAAACCAGATGGAACAGTCTGCAAAACCGGAGTAGACGCTACAAAAAAACTTGGAGAAGAAAAAAAATTCACAAGAGCCAAAGTACCTAAAGAAGACAGTGAAAAAATAACAAAAACAATAAAAGGCCTAAAAAAATGCAGTTAACCAAATCTGAAGAAAAAACCCTAGATGGAGAGAAAGGAGAGGTCTGTCAAAAAGCAATGGAAATACTGGCCACCTTAGGCGATATATACAACGCTGACAAACTAATCGAAATACAATCCGTCCAAGTAGCCGGTGTTTCCTACAAAACAATCGGAGACGCAGGAATAGAATTTCTAAACGACATGAAAGGAGAAAAGGTTCGAGTCCCAACACAACTAAATCCAGCCGGAATGGACCTAGAACACTGGGAAAAACAAGGAGTCCCCAAGAAATTCGCAAAAAAACAAAAACAAATCCTAGAGATATTCAAAGAAATGAACATAAACATAAAATGCACCTGCACACCATACCTAACAGGACTCCCCCATGGCTATGGCCAACACCTAGCATGGTCCGAATCATCAGCCGTCAGCTATGTAAACTCAGTAATCGGAGCAAGGACAAACCGGGAAGGAGGGCCTTCAGCACTAGCAGCCGCATTAATCGGTAAAACCCCTAACTATGGATACCACCTAAAAGAAAACAGAAAACCAGACATAACCATAAAAGTTGAAAAAGAACTACAAAACTCAGACTACGGAGCCTTAGGCAGAATAATAGGTAGAGAAGTAGGAAATCAAGTACCATACTACATACTAAAATCAAAACCAAACAAAGACGAACTAAAAGGTTTAGGAGCAGCCATGGCAGCAACAGGAGCAGTAGCCCTATACCACATAGAAAACCAAACACCAGAAAACAGCCAATTCAAAAAACCCAAAAACACCATCAACGTAACTAAAAAACAAATAGAAAACGAATATCAAGGATCAAAAGAAAACATAGACCTAGTCGCATTAGGATGCCCACACCTATCACCAAACCAACTAAAAACAATCGAAAAACTACTAAAAAACCGTCAAACCAAAAAAGAAACCTGGATATTCCTACCAAGAGAAATAAAAAACAAAATGCAAAACACAGTACAAAACATCACAGAATCCGGAGCAAAAATAATCACAGACACATGCATGGTTGTCTCACCACTCGAAGAAATAGGATTCAAAAAAATAATGGTCGATTCAGGCAAAGCAGCAACCTACATACCCAGTATGTGCAACGCCGAAGTAACCTACTCAAACCTAAAAGAATGTATTGAGGTAGCATGCAATGAAAATTAAAGGACGCGGAATAACAAAAGGCCAAGCCCACGGAGAAATCCTAAAAACAAACCAAGAAATATCATTCCTAGGAGGCGTCGACCCCAACACAAGCAAGATAACCGACCCCAACCACGAACTATTAGGCCAAAAAATAAAAAACAAAATACTAGTATTCCCAGGCGGAAAAGGCTCAACCGTCGGTTCATACGTCATATACCAACTAAAGAAAAACAATAAAGCCCCAAAAGCAATAATTAACATAGAAACCGAGCCAATAGTAGCAGTAGGCGCAGTAATATCAAAAATCCCATTAATAGACCAGATAAACATACAAAAAATACCAAACAAAGGAAAAGCAAAAATAAACGCCAACAAAGGAACAATAGAAACAAACCAAAACCAAAACCAAAACCCAGAAAAATAAAACAAAAAAAGTACCAGAAATAACATAAATATGGTTATTGAACCAACTATCAAACTGGTTCATTATTTAAAAAAAGTAAATCAATACTTACTTGGTTATTAGATTATGTTTTTCCGTTTATTTTGGATGGTGTTTATTTGAAACAAGTAATAGTGCTTAGAAGCGATATAAAACTTTCTAAGGGTAAATCCGCTGCACAAGTAGCTCATGCTTCGTTAAATGCTTCTCTAAAAGTCATGAACCACTCTAAAACTGATTTTGATAGTTGGATGGATAATGGCGCTAAAAAAGTAGTGCTTAAAGGGGAAAACGAAGACCAACTTTTCGAGCTGATGAGTATAGCTAGAGCACTTGACGTATCAACCTCATTGGTTAGAGATGCAGGTCACACTGAGATAGAATCAGGTACGGTTACAGCTTTAGGAGTCGGTCCCGACAGAGATGAGATAATCGACCGTATAACAGGAGATCTCAAGGTTTATTAAAATGGTTAAAATGAGAGAAACCGAAAACAGTGTAGAGAAAAAAGTTGGAATCAAATATTATAGTTCAATGGAAGACGGAGTTGAAGGCAATTTAAAGAAATCTGCAGAAGACTTCATCGTTCGTGAAGTAATTTCAAACCAATACGAAGAATACAACGAAGAAAAGTTTAGCGAGTATGAACATACCGCCTTCAAAGTTAAAGCAAAAAACTGGGAAACAAACAACCTGATTAGAGAGATCTCAGATCGATTAGGAGTTAGTAAAAACAGAGTAGGTTTCGCCGGAACCAAAGACAAAAAAGCAATCACCGAACAGTACATGACAATATACAACATCAAGAAAAAACAACTTGAAAAACTTAAAATCAAAGATGTTGAACTAACCAACTATGGATTAACAAACGATAGAAACAGCCTAGGAAACCTCATCGGAAATAAATTCGAAATAACAATCCACGACATCATAAACCCACAAAACATTTCCAAAATAACTAAAAAACTAAACAAAAACGGCATAATCAACTATTTCGGAATACAGAGATTCGGAACAAAACGACCAAACACACACATAGTAGGTAAAAAAATAGTTCAAGAAAAACCCGAAAAAGCCGTAAAAAACTACATAGCCAAATCATATCCCCAAGAACCTGAACAAACCCGTAAAGCCAGAAAAGAAATCTGGGACAACTGGGACAACAAACCATACCTCAAAGGACTGAAAAAACTACCAAACCACCTAAGATACGAACGAGCAATGCTAGACCACCTCCACTCCCATCCAAACGACTACATAGGCGCATTAAGAAACCTACCCCAAAACCTACTGCAGATGTTCGTACACTCATACCAATCCTACCTATACCACAAAATGATAAACGAAAGAATAAAACAAAAAATACCTCTAAACCAATGTACCGAAGGAGACGTAGTATGCTACACAGACCTAGAAACAGGAATCCTCAACCGATATGCAACAGAAAGAGTCGAACCACACAACAAACAAAAAATACAAGAGATGATAGACGTAGAAAAAGCATTCATAACCGCCCCCCTAATAGGCACCCAAACAAAAAGAGCATTCGGTAAAATGGGAGAAATAGAAGACAAAATACTAAACAAAGAAGGAACTAAACCACGAGACTTCAAAATAAAAAGCATGCCAGAACTCACCTCCAAAGGCCTACGACGAGAAATAACACTAAAAACCCAAATCAAAGCCCAAACAAAAAACAACAGACTAAAACTAAAATTCTTCCTACCAAAAGGATGTTACGCAACACTAATCACAAGAGAATACATGAAAAACGGATACAACTAACAAAAAAGGGCCTGTAGATCAACGGTAGATCGCCACCTTCGCAAACTATACGAAAAAGGTGGAGGCTCTGGGTTCAAATCCCAGCAGGTCCATATATATAACATTTATCAAACTACTAAATTTAGTAAGCTGGTGGGTTTTCTTCTAAATTTTTTTGATTAGATTCTATTTAGATAGGTTTAGATGAAAAGATTTAAGAACCTTGACAAGATATCTATATTCGCGTTGAGAACGTTTTTTCGTTTTAAGCGTATTTAGATCAGGTGTTTTAAAAATGAATGAAGGTTTTTCAGGTCCCACTACACCTATTGAAGTGGGAGAAGTATACGATGTTGAAATCGAGGATGAAGGAAAAGAGGGCGATGGAATAGCAAAGATAGAGAACTTCGTGATATTTGTTCCTGGCGGTAAAGTCGGTCAACAAGTAAAAATCGAGATAGAAACCGTAAAAAGTACATTCGGTATCGCTAAGATTGTGGAATAACGTTAATATAGTGCTCCACTGGATTTACAGCGACAAACCCTACTAACTAAGGTTTTCGTTTTGAATCTAAGATAACGGTAAAGTGGATACGGTTTAAAAAAAAGGGTCGGAGTTACAATGCCTAATGCATTACTCCGTTTTCTTTTAATTATTTCTATTTTTTAGAGCTATTTTAGCAACTTTTAATCAAATCAGTATATTTTATCTTTTATAAGATGTTTCTATATTATAGAAGTTTAGATGGATTTAATTCGTATTAAACTGGAGGTTTCATGGATATATGATTGGTGTCGTGTTGTTGTCAGGGGGAATAGATTCTGCAGTGTCTCTTGCCTTAGCTAAAGATCAATGTGAAGAAGTTATTGGTGTTCATTTCGATTATGGTCAATCTACTCATGAGGAGGAGCTTGATAACTCTAGAGAGCTTTCGGATTATTTTGGTATTGATTTATTGGAGCTTAACGTTAGGCAGGTATTCAATAATTTTTGTTCGGGAACTATGGAACAAAAAGATTATGGTTCAGATAAAGCTTCAGACAGTCATGGTCAATCAACAGGTTACGTTCATATGAGGAATCTGTTGTTGCTTTCAACAACGGGGGCGATAGCTGACTCAAAATACTCCAACAGGGAGATATATCTATATATCGGAGCACAGTTGGATGATGAGGAGTTGTATCCTGACTGTAGGCTTGGTTTTCTCCAATCTACCGAGGAGGCTATCGATCAATCTACGTTAAGAAATAACATTAAGATAAAAGCTCCATTAATAGATAAGAGTAAGGCTGAAGTAATAAAGCTTGGAGACAGACTTGGTGTTCCGTTTGAGAAAACAATTTCATGTTATAAATTGGTTGATGGAACTCCTTGTAAGGAGTGTCCAGCTTGTGTTGAAAGGGAAAAAGGATTTAAAGAAGCTGGAGTTATAGACCCTGTCTTATAGCCTTTTATGGGCATGGTTATGTTATTTGGAATGAGGTTTTTTTATGAAAATTAAAACTGAAGGAACTTTTGACGCATCACATTTTTTAGAGAATGCGGGTAAATGTGGTAATTTGCATGGACATAGATGGAAAGTAAAGGTTTATGTTAAAGGAGAGATGGATGGTGATGTTTTATGGGATTTCAGAAATCTAGGTGAGGTTATAGAGGAACTTGATCATACTCATTTAAATGAGGTTCTAGATTTCAACCCATCAGCTGAAAACATATCTCTATATATACTGGATAGGTTTAGAACTGATTATCCAGACCTTGATTTTAAAATACGTGTCTACGAATCTCCGAAATCTTATGCAGAAATAGAAACAGATGGATATTGATTGATTTATGAAAGTTAGGGTCAATAATATTTTTGAATCGATACAAGGAGAAGGACGCTATATCGGTACACCCAGTCTTTTTATACGAACAAGTGGTTGCAATCTAACCTGTAGTTGGTGTGACACAAATATAAAAATAAAAAAAGAGTTAACGGTTGAAGAGTTAACTCAAGTCATAAAAGATTCAACCAAAAATACTGTTGTTTGGACTGGGGGTGAACCAACACTTCAAAATAAACCAATATCTGAAGTTATCGATAAAATAGATAGAAATAACCATCTTGAAACAAACGCCACCAACATAGAAAACTCTTTTTTAGAAAAATTTGACTACATTGCTTTTTCGCCTAAAGAAAAAGTGGACGCAGAAAAGATACATGGATCTAAACTGGATACCGAGTATGATGTAAAGGTGGTAACTGACCTCAATGAGGTTGGAACAAACCTAATTGAATACGCATCAATCCTAATGCCTCTTACAACCGGAAATCAAGAAAGGGACATGAAATGTAAAAAAAGAGTTTGGAAATACTGCATTGAAAAAGACATACAATACTCACCACGAGCCCACATAGATGTATGGCGTGATAGAGAAGAAAAAGAACTAAAAAAACATTAAAACAACCCAAATTTTTTAAAAAATAATATGAATGAAGAAACAAAAATGTATTTTTAAAGCATTTTCTACTAAAAAACAAGTGATAATTATGTCTAATGAGGAAAAAAAGAAAGGAAACAAAGTCGTAAGGAAAAAACGTTCAGATAAATATAGAGTAATCAACCTAGATAAAGCAGCAGGTGGATTCACATCAAAAGACAAACTAGAAATGATAGTTATTTCCTCCCAAATCAACCACAACGAAAGTAAAGACAAAGAAATAATCTTCGACGAAATAGAAGAATGCACTATAAGAATGACACCCAGCCAAGCAATATCACTACACAACTGGCTTAAAAACCACATCGATAGATTCAAAAAAATACAGGATTCAGACAGCTCAGATGAAAAAACAAACCAAAAAGACTTCGACAGCGTATACCACGTCTAAACAAAAAAAACAAACCAAAAAACCTTCCTTTACATCTATAAAATAGGATTTTAGGCATCAAAACCTTAGATATCAAAATCCAATTAAACATCAAAAAAGTGCAGAAAGAGTCCCAACATTGTTATCTTAAAACAGGGCTAAGACCCTCTTCCTTTAGGAAGGGGATACAGGCCCGATAGATATAATAGCCATAGATAATGATTGTTTAGATAGCAGTAGACTATTGCTTGACCAAAACATGTCCACAAAACAACAAGTATGGACAAAACAAGGCAGGTATAGGTATGCTTGAAACCAAATTGGGAATGGAGACTAGTGGTGTTGTGGCAACACCACAGAGAATAAGGTTCAGGTTAAACCAACAACCTTCTCTGGAAGCCCTATCCTTCAGGGCGGGAAGTATGTCACGTATATAAGTTAATTAATCGATATTGATGTCTAAAAATAGTATAGAGGTATGTATACTGGGTGGGGGGTTTGGTGGATTAAACACAGCTTTATATGCTTCATCCAATCCAAACTTAGATATAACTTTAGTTTCTAAAGATAAACATCATGTTTACACTCCGGGTTTAAAATATTTCTTTAGAAACGAAGATTATGATAGGTATCGGTTTGAAATAGAGAATCTGATAGCCGAAACCGAAATTAATTATATAAATGATGTTGTAATCGATATAGATTCAGACAAAAAAACAGTAGAACTGGGTTCAAGTGAAATAGGTTATGATAAACTTGTTTTAGCTTTAGGTAGCGACGTAAACACCCATGGTATAGATATATCAGATGTTGAACGTTTTTATAATTGGAATGATGCTCTTAAATTACGTAAAAAAGCGTTTAATAGTAGTGAAGTAGTTTTGGTTGGCGGTGGGTATGTAGGGGTTGAATTAGCATTCGAACTTAACAACATAGGGCTTGACGTTACAGTGGTTGATTCAAGTGAAAAACCGCTTTCAAATCTTTCTAGAAAAGCTGGTGATAAAGCCATTAAACAGTTTAATACTAAAGGAATAGATTTTATTGGGAACAAAAAAGTCACTTCAATCGATGGAAACACTATAACTCTAGATACTGGTGAAAAAATAGATTCACAACTTATTGTTTGGGCAGGTGGGATCCAGGCTTCGAAAATCATTCAAAAAATTTTTAATACAGATAAAAAAGGAATAAAAGTTGACAAATATCTCAAAACAAAATACAAAGATATTTATGGAGTAGGTGACTGCATAAACTTTTCATATAAAACCGGTTTCAATGCATTTAAACAGAGTAAAGCCCTAGCGAACAACCTTGACCCCAACAATAAAAGAAAAAAAGCCAGTGAAATAAAAAGCCTATTTGTTCAGTTCGGTAAAAACGGATTAATGGCATTTGGAGAAACAGCCATTAAAAACCGTTTAATAGGGACCTACAAAAAACTAGAATACCAGTACTATAAAACACAGATCAAGAAATAGTGTTAAAACTATATCCTTTTTATTAGAAATCAACAAAACCACTTTAAATTTATGTATATAGGAGTTCTGAATATTTTTTTGCAAATTCATCGACTTCAACCCAATCGGTAAACTCAATATCTTCAGATGTATCTCCATCCGTTAATTTTTTAGATATAATTTTCATGAATAATCTTTTAATAAAACCATAACGGCTGAACTTAAGGGCTCCAGGAAATGCTTTTGTCATCTCTGGTTCAAGTTTTGTTAGAGTAAGGAACTCTTCAATCATCTTATCTACGTTTTGCTTTGCTTCTTCACTTTTATCGTGTGCGGTTAAATTAACAGTAAAGAAAGCTGTAGGTATTTGATTCAACCTTTCCACATTTCTATCTACATAATTAACAACGTATTTCTGGTGTTTTCCTACATGGATTGAAGCTCCAACAATCGCTCCATCATACCCAGATAAATCTATTTTAATCTTAGAATTTTTCAGATCGTAGACATCCGTTTTATGTCCAAACTCATTTAATTTTTCAGATATATTTTGAATTATCTTCTCAGTCTGTCCTTCAGAAGAACCATACAACAAAACTACTTTTGACATCAATCAATTAAGTTAGTTCGATAAATAGATATGGATTTCTTTTTTTATATTAAATTAAAAAAAAACGTCAGACAAAAAATAGATGTCTTAACCTCTGGTTTAATAAAAACAATTTAATAAGGCCTTAACCATTTTTGTTCTTTTAAACGTATCTATAGTTAATGAAAAATAATTTTAAAGATACCCTTGTTTTTGTTGCTGGAGGCGGTTTTTTTGGTAAGAAAGCTAGTCAATGGTTCAAGGATCGTGATGCAAAAGTATTGGTAGTAGATATAGACCGTGAAAAAGCCATAGATTTTGTAGACATTGAAGTAGATATATCTAATGCTTACAGCGAAATAGATTCAGGGGTAATAGGTTTTTTAAAAGGAGATGCAACCGACTGTTTTATCGAACTAACCGAGGTAGTTTTTCCAAAAATTGTTGTTCCAGCTATTCCAGGACATTTTCTAGGTAGAATATCTAAAAAAATTTTGACAAACAACGGTTTTGAAGTTAAAAGTATAGAGCCTTCAATTTTTAAAGAAATAGTTAATGAAGTGCCGGATGACCTTATTTTAACAAAAGATTATGAAAATGGAGTTTTAATCACTTCGTATATGCAAGAAGGTGAATGTTCAGAGAACTGTCCACAACCAATAGATATCTGTACAGCAACACAAAAAAATAAAAACGGCTTGATGAGTGATATACTTGACGAAGCCATTGAAGGTTTTTCCGATTATCATAATGTTTTAATCAGCCATGGAATAAATGGAGCGGGATACATAGAAGGAAGTGACATACAGAAACTAATCAAAGATATACACCAATTAGAAAGTGGTGCTACATTATCTATAGGAACTTCATGTAGCTGTCATGGAATACTAAACTGTATCAAAATCTAAATAAATACTAAATTAATATACCAGAGTTTTTTTAGAGTTTTTGTGCCTAAAATTTATATCTATGGAAGAATGATTTTGGATGCAGTTTTAGAAACACCCTATTAAGTTGGTTTCTATTTAATGTAGCCCCGTAGGGTAGTGGTCAATCCTATCGGGTTTTGGACCCGACGACAGCGGTTCGAATCCGCTCGGGGCTATCCATTAAAAATCTAGTTTTTCCAAAAATTTTGTATCAAATCCTTCCTTGCCTAAATTTATAATTATGAAATTGTCTTATCTGTAGATTTAAAATAAGGAATTAAAAATAAAAACCAGACAAGTTGATTTGGTTTAATTTAATTGGGTTGAATTTATATGGTCTTTTTAGATTTTTTGTATGGTTTTGATGAATTTTTTGAGATCTTTTTTGTTTGTGGCGTATGAGATTCTTATGTGGTTTTGGTTTGTTTTTTGTGTTCCGAAGTTTCTTCCTGGGATTGTGATTATGTTGTTTTCCAGTAGTTTTTTGGTTACTTGTTTGTCTGTTCCTTTTTTGGATGTGTCGGGGTATGCGTAGAAACTTCCTTCTGGTTTGTTTAGTTTTATTTCTGTGTTTTTTAGGCCTTCGTATATTAGGTTTCTTTTTTGTTTCAGTTTTTCAATGGTTTTTTGTATGAATTTGGTGTCTTTGTTTAGTGCTGTTGCTGCTGCTTTTTGGGAGATTGATGGTGCGCAGGCTTGGATGTATTGATGTATTTTTAGCATTTGGTTGATATCTTGTTTTGGGGCGGTTATGTATCCAATTCTCCATCCTGTCATTGCGTATGTTTTTGACATTCCGTTGATTGTGATTATGTTTGGGTTGTATTTGGCTGGGCTTGTATGTTTATCTTCATATATGATTTCAGAGTAGACTTCGTCTGAGATTATTGTTATGTTGTGGTCTTTTGCTATTTCTGTTGTTGCTTTGATGTCTTTTGGATTGTTTATTGCACCTGTTGGGTTTGATGGGGAGTTTAGGAATAGGACTTTTGTTTTTTGTGTTATTTTTTCTTTTAATGTTTCTGGGTTTATTTTAAAGTTGTCTTGAGGTTTTAATGGTAGGGGTTTTGGTTTCCCTCCGGCTATTTTGGTTAATGGGCGGTATGATACAAAACCTGGATCTGGTATTAGTACGTGGTCTCCATTGTTGATGTATGTTTGCGTTGCTAGATGTAGTGCTTCACTTGCTCCGGAGGTGACTATTATTCTTTCTGGATTTGTTTTTATATCGTATTTGGTCAGATAGTTGGTTATTGCTTTTCGGAGAGTTGGTAGTCCCTTGTTTGGTGTGTATGTTGTGTAGCCATCGTTTATTGCTCTTATACCAGCTTTTTTTATGTATTCTGGGGTTTGGTAGTCTGGCTCTCCAATACCTAGGTTTACTGTTTCTGGACCAACTTGATCGAATAGTTCTCTTATCCCAGAGGGTTTTAGTTTTTCTATTCGTTTTGAATATTTCTTCATTTTCCTGTTTTTGTTGTTTTTTGGTTTGTTTTTGGTTTGGGGTTTATTTTTGGGGTGTGTGTTATTCGAGTGTTGCGTGTTTGTTTGATAGGTCTTCTTCGTTTTTGTTCATGACGTTCATTAGTTCTGAGATTATTGAGTCCATTAGGACTGCTGCTGTTAGTTCGAATAGTGTTCCTAGGGGTGCTATTTCTTTTTGTGTTATTTCTGTGTTTGAGAATTCGTCTCTTATTGTTATTGAGTCGTCTGATAGTTTTGATATTGTTGAGTTTGGGGAGCTGGTTATTGATACGAGTCTTGCTCCGAGTTTTTTTGTTGTTTTGGAGACTTCAACTGTTGATGAGGTTTCTCCGGATCCGGTTATTGCTATTACTAGGTCGTTTTTTTCGAGGGCTGGGTTGATTGTTTCTCCGACTACGTATACATTTAATCCTAAATGCATTAGTCTCATTGCAAACATTTTTGCTGCGAGGCCTGATCTGCCTGCGCCGACTACGAATATTTTGTTTGCGTTTGTTATTTCTTGAACTGCTTTATCGATTGATTCTTCGTTTATTTCGTTTCCTACTTCTTGTAGGTGTTTTCCTATTACTTTCATAGAGTTTTTTGTTATTTTGCTCACAGGTGACACTCCAGTTTATTTTATTAAAAAATGTGTTTAGGTTATTTTTTTTTCGATTATTTTATCTATTTCTTTGTTTTGTGGTTTGTCTGTGAATTCGATTCTTATGTCTTTTTCTCCCATTAGCTGTAGTTTTTCGATTTTCCAGTTGTATTGGTTTAGTTCGTCGTAGAGGGTTGCGATTCTTTTGTTTCCTCCATTCCAAACTACGTCTTTGTTTTGTTGGTTGTTTGAGTTGTATATGGATAGGGCGAATTTTTTTAGTGCTGATGTTCGTGAGAAGGGGATTTCGAATATTACGCGGTATTGGTCTCCTTCTATTTTGCCGTATGAGACTAATACATATCCTTCTTTTTCATATCTTTCGATTTCGTTGTATTTCATTTTGACTGTTATCTCGTGGTGTGCGTTGTTATCGATTTCGCTTATGATGCTTAGTGTTCTTGCTATTGATTCCCAATTTAGGTCTGGACAGAATTTGAGTTCTATTTTTCCAGGTGTTGTTACGATTTTGTTGTTATTTTTGGAAAGCTTCATCTCATATATGTTTACATCTACCTTGTTTCTGATTTTTTTATATAGGTAGTATAAACCAAGGTTTGATACCTCGGATTGCTGTATTTTTAGGTGTTTTCTATAACGGTTCATTGTTCCAAACCAATGTATTAGTGTTATACGAATTTTTAGGAGTTTTTAGGTAGTTATATTGAAATAACTGGTTTTCTGTTTTTTGTGTATTTGATGTTGTCTTTTATTGGGTTTTTGGATTACTTGTTGCATTATTTTTTGGTATTTCTTCGTAATTTAGTTATTTCAAGCAGGATGTATTTAATAGTTTTTAACTTGGGTTTATTTTGCTAAAAACTTGATTCCTTGATTGATGAAAAATAATTTTGTATTTTTAAGGTTTTTAGAATGTTTATTTTATTAGTTTTTTGTTGTTTTTTTAGATT
Source organism: Methanonatronarchaeum thermophilum (assembly GCF_002153915.1). Lineage (NCBI taxonomy): Archaea > Methanobacteriati > Methanobacteriota > Methanonatronarchaeia > Methanonatronarchaeales > Methanonatronarchaeaceae > Methanonatronarchaeum > Methanonatronarchaeum thermophilum. The sequence goes on along the minus strand of NZ_MRZU01000003.1, from coordinate 67,374 downwards.
TGCTCCAATGAATTAGATTTAAATTTATATTATGTTTTTGGAATTTGTGTTCGAAAAATAGTTTGATTGATTGTTTTGTATTTTCTTTTTGGGGGTGGATATTGTAGTGTTTTTTTGTTTTTTAGGGAAAATGTTTTTTTATTGTTAGTAGTATGAATAACCACTTGTTTATTTAAGGTTTGATTTCGAATTTACTTTGCAAATAATTTGGTTTTTTAGGAGGGTTTTGTATATCAGGTGTTAGTGGCGATTCGGAGAGAGTAGTTGAGCTTGAAAGGAATATGGGTTTCCTTTCGGTTTTTTCCATTAGTGTTGGGACTATGGTTGGTGCTGGTATTTTTGTTTTGCCTGGTATGGCTGCTGCTATGGCTGGTCCTGGGTCGATTATTTCTTTTATTCTTTCTGGTGTTCTAGCTTTGATTACTGCTTTTTGTATTTCGGAGATGGCGACTGCTATTCCTAAGGCTGGTGGTACTTATGTGTTTATGAAGCGTTCTTTGGGGTCGGCTGTTGGTAGTTCTGTTGGTATCGCTACTTGGCTTGGTCTTTTGATTAAAGGTTCTTTTGCTTTTGTTGGTTTTGGTGGGTATCTTGCTGCTTTGATAGCGGTTAATGAGATTTTTTTAGCTGTTATTGCTTCTGTTTTATTTATTTTGATTAATATTGTGGGTGTTAAGAGTTCTGGTGGTATTCAGAACCTTATGTTGTTTTTTTTAACTATCCTGTTGTTTTTATTTATCTTTTTAGGTATGGGGCATGTTGAATTAAGTCAGTTTGTATGGGTTGATACTGGTGTGAGTGAGACGTTGGCTACGGCTGGTTTTGTATTTGTTTCTTATGTTGGAATTGCTGAAGCAAGTGCTATTGCTGAAGAGGTTAAGGATCCTGGTAAAAACTTACCTAGAGCTATAATTGGGTCTATTTTGTTTGTTATTTTGCTTTATTCTTTGATTATGGTTGTCGTTGTCGGTGCATATCCATATGAACAGCTTGCTGATTCGACAACACCAATTCTTGATGTCGCTGAGGATTTTTTAGGTTCTTTAGGAGTTACAGTTATGGTTTTAGCTGGAGTTTTTGCTACACTGTCCACTGGAAATGCTTCTTTGATGTCTTCTGCTAGATATCCATTTGCTATGGCTAAAGATGGTTTAATGCCTGATTGGTTAACTAAAATTAATAAAAAATTTAAAACACCAGTTAAAGCTATTGTTTTAAGTGGTTTTGTATTAACTGTAATGCTCTTGATTTTCCCTGTCCAGAGATTGGCAGAGATGACCAGTGCCCTCAATATACTTGTTTTTGCTTTTGTAAACCTGTCATTAATAGTTTTGAGAGAAGCTGAAACCGATTGGTATCGGCCAGAATTTAAAGCTCCATTATATCCATACCTTCCAGCAATCGGTTTCTTCGGATCTCTGGGTATGTTGTTCAGTATGGGAGAGTTAATGCCTATTGTTTTCGCTTTCTCAGTAATTATCTTGGGGTTGGTTTGGTATTACCTTGTAAAAGATAACGTAAAAGATGAAAGCGAAGTTAGAGGTGCTATAACTCAAAGAAAAGCCTCTAAAGCACTTGATAACTTTGATGAAAAAACTAAAGATTTTGAAGATTACCGTGTACTGGTTCCAATAACCGATATAAAACATGTTGAAAACCTTATTAAAATAGCTATGGAGATTGCAGAAGATAAAAAAGGACGTATAATACCAGCTATAATTCTTGAAATACCAGACCAAACTCCATTATATGCATATAAAAACAAATACGCTAAAAAACGTGAGATGCTTGAAGAAGCTGTACTAAACATCATTGAAGAAAACGCTGAATACGACATAATGGAGGAAGAAGTAATAGTTTACACACACAGCTTCAAAAAAACCACAGTAGATTTAGCTGAAAAAGAAGACGCAGACCTAATACTACTTGAATGGCTCGATGAATTTAGCCATAGTGAACTACTAGGAAGTTCAGTTGACTACATACTACATAATGCGGAATCTGACGTAGCTGTATTCAAAGATCGTGGTTTCAATCCAACTAAACACAACAAAATACTATTACCAACACGACTTTCCTCAAAAATAGGGTTAACGCTAGACCTATCCTCTGCTATAGCAAGAAAAGGAAACGGCTTCATTGAATTATTAAGAATTATCAACCCAAGAGCCTCTTCAAACGAAATTGAAAAAATAAAAGAGTTCCAAAAAAGGTCTGAAAAAAGAATTAAAGAGGAATCTTCTTCGAGAATAATAAAATCCAAAGATGTTACGAAAGCCTTAATCAATGAATCAAGAAAATTCGATTTAGTCGTAATGTCCGCCAGTCAAGAATCAGCATTAAAAGGATTTTTATTCGGTACGATACCAAACGAAGTAGCGGATAAAACAGATACCTCAGTACTAATCGTCCAAGAAAAGAAGTCAAGAAGGCCGAAAACAACAACGAAAATAAAAATAAAAATCTCCGGCATTTTAAGATGGATTACTAGAAAGATAGAATACTAAAACTTTCAAGCAAGTTCGTTAAGAACCTCCTTAATATTACTTACATCAGCATCTGTTTTAATTCCTAAGAGATTGAAATGTGTTTTAGTGGCAATAAAACCTCTCTCACGCAACCCAACCAAAACTTCCTGTGTTTTAGGCGCTCGAATAGACTCCATTTTACATAGATTATGTATATCATAATAAGTGGGAGGAAAACCTGCTTCAGAAATACAGGTCTCAACCAGCTTCATAGAGTTTTTTTTGGTTCCATAAACATCCTTATTCAAGTTCTCTAGAACCTGGGATAATACCTTACTATCCATCAACTCACCTAGATAAAGGGGGCCGCAGAAAGACATAGGGTGGCCACAACTACATTTCTCAGAAAGTTCTCCAGGACTATCCAACCCCAATACCATCTCCCTGCTACCACAGTTAAAACAATGGTGTAAAAAACCTATTTTTTCCATAGTCTTGTTAGCTTTTTTCGCACCTTTATCAGTGGATAGATACGAACGGAAATAATGGTCTTTGTAGTAAGTGAAAATAGAGTTAATTGCAATATCGTATTGAGCGGAAATTAAAGCAGTTTTTCCAACAAGAATACGTGCTCCAAGTTCTTTGTGATAAGGTGTGTTTAAAGGTATTGCACTATACCTACGTATACCCGGTTTTTTATGAGCACCTGAAAGCGGTGCAGTATCTGTAGCAGTCATACACAAAACACCACCAGGGGTTAGGGAACGGACAGCTGAATCTAAAAAAGGAACAGGAGACCCAAATGGATCAATATCTATTATATCAAACCTACGTTTCGACATAAGGACATTTGCATCAACTGAACATACTTCAACATCTAGAGAGTTATAATCCCTATTCCTTTCAATCAAACCGGCTGCATCACGTGACCAATCATTAACCATTACATCAAGCTCACCAACCCTGTCAGCCATCCTAAGCCCCCTTACACCGGTTGCACCATGACAATCAAGGTATCGGTCACCAACACCAGAAACAGCCTCAATAAACGCAATAGATATATCTCTATTCGACTCCATCACGGGATTATAAAAAACATCCATACTAGAATCCACATCACCTTCAACCGAGGGCACAAAAAACTCAACACCACCCTCACAAACAACATGAAAATCCTGAACCATAAAAACCACGTAAAAATATATCTAAAACAACATTACTCTTAGTCAAACCAAACCTAAAAACCACTCATTTTTTTTATTTTTTATGAAACCAAAACTAGCAAAACGATTCAAAATATAATAAAATTGCAAATTAGTTTTTCTACTAGAATAATCTAAGAAAAATAAAAATAGAAAAAAAGGGTTTTATGTGGGTTTTAACCCACAAATATTTTCTTGTTCTTATTGGTCAACTTACCGGTCAAATTCCTGTAATCCAACCGAATGTTTCTAGTCCTACTCCTAAGATGAGTACGGTACCGATAATCAATGCTTCTAGCGCAAACACCATCAGTGCTATACCACAGAACCTCTCTGATACTTTCCCGTAATCCATCATTGCGACGATAAGTAGTATCAGGAAGATTGTGACCATTATTAATGCCCACAGCCATCCGTAGGTTCCACCGTATACTGCTCCGTAGTATACAGCATACGCCAAGAAGATTATTCCTGTGAATAGTGCTAGATGTCCTACGCCGACTGGGTCATAGCCTCTGTGGACCATGAATCCTATGCCAACGAAGATCCATCCGAATACCATTATTGCGAAACCTGTTAATGGGTCTCCGCCAACGGTAGCTGCTGAAATTCCTAGTACAAAGTGTATTAGTCCACCGATAAATAGGATTGTCCATACTGGTCTTCCTTTGCCCCATCCAATTAGGTGTGCACCTACTGGGAATAAGGCCGCGAAATCAACGAACCATGCTGCTGCCAATAAAATTATTACTTCTTCTAGTCCTAACATGTTTCCCCACTTCGATTGAAACATTATCTAATTAATCATATTTAAGCTTTGTGTGCTTTGAGTGGTTTTAATCTGTTTTTTTAAGTAAAATGTGATTGATAACCTTTCAATTAAAATTAGAAGATTAGAGAAAACATATAGTATTATTGAATTAATTTCTTTGTTCAAAAAACCTAATTATTCATATTTAGCTATCTAAAAAATCATTTAGAGACAAAGTGTTCTTAAAACAATTCATTTGTTTTTTTAGGTTTATATACTGGTTTTTTCGTTTGTGGGTTTTGGTTAAAAAATAATAGGGTTGTGTAGATATCTTTAGGTAGGTGTTTAAATTGGGTGAGGAACCAGTTTTTTGTGAAAAATATTGTCCTGTCTGTAGGCCGGCTAGAGCTGGGTATAGTGTTTTTCAATGGCTTCAGGGTTTAGAGCTTAAGGCATTGGGTGAGGAAGGATGTCCTTTTGGTAGAGCTAGATATCGGTATTATGGTGTTAAACCGGATGAACCGATTCCTTTTAACGAAAACGATTGAAAACTATTTCTGGTTTTATATTTTTTCTTTTTATAATATCGGTGTTTTGTTGGTTGGTGTGTTTTTTAGTTTTTTTATTGGAGTGGTTTTGGTGGGTTTCCGTCTTTGAGGTATGGTAGGTTTTTTTGTGTTATGTAGATTGGTCCTTGGACTTTTTTTGCTTGATCTAGTGTTAGGTTTCTTCCTTTTTTTGTTAATGCGAATATTGGTATTGATCGGCCTGCTTGGAGTAGTGCTTTCTTGCCGGCTATTTCTCGTATTGTTTTTGATGCGCATCCGGATAGTACGTCGCATGTTTCTATTAGTTTTTGGGTTTGTTTTTTGTTAACGCCTGTGAGGTGTACTCCGAATATGACTGCTTCTTTGCTTATTTCTCGACATTTTACTGCGTCTTCTACGGTGCTCACTGTTACTGCGGGTTTTTTGTATCCTTGTTCTATTGCTTTTTTTAACCCTGCTGGTTGGTCTATTCTTGGTTTGTCTAGGGTTTGAGCGTTTTTTTGTTCGAGTTTGTTGATGATTTTTTTGTTTGGTGTTGTTTCGGTTATTCCGCTTAATCTTCCTCCGATTCCTTGAACTATTTTGGGGTTTGATGTTAGTACTGTTCCTGCTCCGTCGCATACAGTTATTGATATGTCGAGTTCGTTGTTTTCTAGTGCTGTCATTATTGTTTCGGAGGTTCCGAATGTTACTATTCTTTCGTCCATTTCTATTTCTCTGTCTTCGGTGCAGAATCCAATTTCATCCATCAATCGTTTCACTTGCCATTTTGCTCCTTCTTTGAGTTTTTCTACGCCGTGCATTTTGTGCCATAATGGACAGTAGTCTACTTCTCCTTCTTCTATTTCTATTATTTCTCCGTTTTCGACTACTACTCGTGTTTTTCCAAGTAGTTCAAGTACGTGTCGTGATTTTTCCATTTTTATCACCTAATTTTTTTATTTTTTTTGTTTTTTTAGGTTATTCGTCCGCCTTTGTCTGGGGATTCTGCATTTTTTCCGTATCTTCCGAGTAGGCCTGTTTCGTTTGTTTTTTTGGGTTTGATTTCTTTTTTTCTTTTTTTGAGTTGTTTTTGTGTTAGTTTTACGTTGATCTGTTTTTTGGGTATGTTTATTTCGATTTTGTCTCCTGGTTTGATGTAGGCTATTGGGCCTCCATCTGCTGCTTCTGGTGAGATATGGCCTATACATGGTCCTCTTGTTCCACCGCTAAATCTACCGTCTGTTAGTAGTGCGACTGATTTTTCGAGTCCCATTCCGGTTAGTGCTGAGGTTGGGGCTAGCATTTCTGGCATTCCTGGTCCTCCTTTTGGTCCTTCGTATCTTATTACTACTACGTCGCCTTTTTTTACTTCTCCATCGAGTATTGCGTCTACTGCTTGGTCTTCGTTTTCATATATTTTGGCTTTTCCGGTGAATTCATACATTTCTGGTTCTACGGCGCTTACTTTTAGGACTGAGCCATTTGGAGCTAGGTTGCCGTAGAGTATGGCTATGCCTCCTGTTTGTCTCAATGGGTTTTCTGGTGATTTTATGACTTCTTGATTTATGGTTGTGTTTTCTGTGTTTTCGAATAGTGTTTTTCCGTTTACTGTTTCTGTGTTTTTTAGTAGGTTTTTGGTTTGTTTTATAAGTCCTGGTATTCCACCGGCGTTGTGGAGGTCGGTCATGACATGTTTTCCTCCAGGTCTCATCGATACTAGGTATGGTGTTTTATTGCTTGCTTGATCGAACTGTTTTAATGTTGTGTTGTATCCTGCTTCTGCAGCGATAGCGGGTATGTGGAGTGTTGTGTTTGTGGAGCCTCCTAACATCATGTCGACTTTGATTGCGTTTTCGATTGCGGTCTCGCTGATTATATCTCTAGCTGTTTTTTTGTTTTCGATTAGTTTCATTATTTGGCTGCCGCTTTCACGTGCTATACGTCGTTTTTCTGATGAACAGGCGTGGGAGGTTGCGCATTTTGGTAGTGATAGACCCATTGTTTCAATTAGGCATGAGAATGTGTTTGCTGTGTACATTCCTTGGCAGCTTCCGCATGATGGACAGGCTTTGTTTTCCATTTCGAGTATTTTGTTTTCGTCGATTTCGCCTGATTTGTATTTTCCGATTCCTTCAAAGGTTGATATCAGTGTGAGGTCTTGGTTATCCATTTTTTCGGAGAGCATTGGTCCGCCGGTAACCATTATTGTAGGTATATCTATTCGAAGTGCACCCATCAACATTCCTGGTAGTATTTTGTCGCAGCTTGCTAGTAGTACGAGGCCGTCGAATTGGTGGGCTTCTGCCATAGCTTCGATGGAGTCTGCTATCAGGTCTCTGGAGGGTAATGAATATCTCATTCCTCTATGTCCCATTGCGATTCCATCGCATATTCCTATCGATCCGAACTCGAATGGGACTCCTCCTCCTGAGGAAACTCCGTGTTTTACTTCTTTTGCTAGCTCTCTTAGGTGTAGGTGTCCTGGGACTATTTCGCTCCATGCGTTAGCTATTCCGACGAATGGTTTGTTCATGTCGTTGTCTGTTACTCCGTTTGCTTTGAGTAATGCTCTTGTTGGTGTACGTTTAAGTCCTTTTTTAACAGTATTGCTTCTCATTTATAACAATCCTAAATAAAGATGTATTGTTCTCGGTAATTTGAAGTGGTTTTATATATAGTTGTTTTTTATTGGTTTTATTGGTTTAGGATTTGAACATACTTGGTTAATTAGGTACACTAACTAATGGCTAAGGTATTGTTGCACTATAATGTGGATAAAAAACGGTTTGTTGGTGGAAAGGTTTTTAGATTAGTATCGCATAGAATACTCAAGGTTCTTATTATTAGTAAGGGTGTCACTTTGAAACAGCCAGAAGTAAACATTGGATTAATTGGGCATGTAGACCATGGGAAAACTACCTTGGTTGAGGCCCTCAGTGGTACGTGGACAGATCAGCATAGTGAAGAGCTGAGAAGAGGTATTTCGATAAGGCTTGGTTACGCTGACACTGTGTTTAGGAGGTGCAGTGGGTGTGAACCTCCTGAGGCATATACTACCAAGGAAGTTTGTGAGTGTGGTGGTGAGACTGAGATAACTAGGGCTATTTCTTTTGTAGATGCCCCTGGCCACGAAACATTAATGGCCACTATGTTGTCCGGTTCAGCTATAATGGATGGAGCTGTTCTTGTAATAGCTGCAAATGAGGATTGTCCTCAACCTCAAACAAAAGAACATTTGATGGCTCTCGACATCATTGGTGTTGAAGATATTGTAGTTGTTCAAAACAAAATTGATTTAGTTTCTAAAGAAGAAGCTGTTGACAACTACAACCAAATAAAAGAGTTTGTTAAAGGCACTGTAGCTGAAGATGCTCCTATCATCCCATGTTCCGCACAACAGAGAACAAACATCGACATGGTTATCACAGCAGTAGAAGATGTAATCCCCACCCCTGAAAGAGACCAAGATAAACCAGTTTTAATGCCGATAGCACGTTCCTTCGACGTTAATAAACCCGGAACAGAGATAGACAACATCAAAGGCGGTATCATTGGTGGATCCATCAAACAGGGAAGCATAACCAGCAACACAGAAATAGAGATAAAACCAGGTAAAAAAATAGACTCAGGTGGAAAAACATGGTGGGAACCCATAATAACCGAAACCGTAAGCATATTCTCAGGCGGTGAATACCGAGATAAAATCACGCCCGGTGGATTGGCTGGAATCGGAACAAAACTCGACCCATTCATGACAAAAAGTGACGGATTAGTCGGCCAAATAATGGGTAGGCCAGACGAACTACCACCAGTTTGGAATGAATTTATAGTCGAAGTAGACCTACTCGACAGAGTCGTAGGCGTAGAAGACGAATCAGAAGTTGAAGGACTACGAACCAACGAACCATTAATGCTCAACCTAGGTACAGCTACAACCGTCGGTGTCATCACAAGCGCCCGAGAAAACGAAGCAGAAGTCAAATTAAAAAGACCCGTCTGCGCAGAAGAAGGATCCAACATGGCTATAAGCCGTAGAATTGGAGCCAGATGGAGATTAATAGGCGTCGGAAAACTAAAACAAAAATAAAATAAAATAAAACAAATACAGAATAATCCCCACATTATTTTCCTAATGGTAACTTGTCGTGGTACATGATGAAGTTGAATACTGTAGGTCGGGAAGTGAAACAGTGTCGATCATAATGTCGAGTAGTCGACCAAACAAGAAGAACCAGATGAAAGTGATCCTAGACACGAATATCTTAATGGTTCCCGAACAGTTTAAAGTAGATGTTTTCCGAGAAATCGACAGAATACTTAACTGTGACTACAGTATTTTAATTCCAAGTACAGTGATTAAAGAACTTAAAGAAATAACAGATACAGGTAGTGGTGTCGACAAACGAGCAGCAAAAATAGGTTTATTGTTAGCTAAAGAACACAGCATTGTCGACACAGAAGCAACTGGTGACAACGGAGTTATAGAAGCCGCAGTTTCACAGGAAAACACAGTTGTCGCCACAAACGATAAAGAACTTAAAGAAAGACTAAGAAAAAAAGGCATACCCCTAATATACTTAAGACAGGGTAGCCACCTAATTAAAGATTTTTGAGCTGGAGTGATTAGATTTGTATAGAGAATTAGAAGCTATCGATACAGTTAGAGTCCCACCAACAAGGCTGGATGAACCAAGAGACAAAGTCATCAAAGAAATGCTAGAGAACAAAATCGAAGGAAAAATAGACCGAAAACTCGGGATGTTCGTCGCAGTAACAGAAATAACCGAAGCCGGTGGTGGAAAATTAATCCCAAACGACGCCGGCGTATATTACAACGTCACATTTAAATGCATTACCTACAGACCTGAAATGCAAGAAATAATCGAAGGAGAAGTCGTTGAAATAGTAGATTTCGGAGCATTCATAGGCATAGGGCCGATGGACGCCTTACTACACGTAAGCCAAATCACCTCCGACTACGTCTCATACGACGAAAAAAATGCAAGACTCGTAGGAAAAGAATCAGACTTCTCCCTCGACGAAGGAGACTACGTAACAGCAAGAATAATAGCAGTAAGCCTAAACGAACAAGACCCCAAAGAATCCAAAATCGGCCTAACAATGCGACAACCAGTACTCGGAAAAATCGACAAAGACGAAGAAAAAGCAGAGAAAACAGAAGTCCAAATACGAAAAGTAATCGGAGAAGACAAAAAGCCGGAAACAGAAGAACAAGAACCCGAAACAAAAACCAAAGAAACACCAAAAGAAAAACCCAAAGAAGAACCCCAAGAAGAAGTTGAAGAGGTTGTTCTCGACCTAGAAGACAAACCAATAGAAACCGACGAAGATAAACCAGAGAAAAAAGAAAGTGAAGAAGTTGAAGAAGAAAGTGAAGAAGTTGATGAAGAAAATGAGTTTGTTGAGTGTCGGGTTTGTGGCAAGGAATATAAGGCTATAACTGGTAGTCATTTGGCAACTCATGATTTAGATATGGATGAGTATAGGGAGGAATATCCTGATGCACCTATCAGGCCGGGTGATTGATTATGGTGGACGCTGCTTGTCGGAATTGTTATAGAATAGTTAAGGAAAGTGATACGTGTCCTATATGTAGGTCTAGTTCGTTGACGGAGTCATGGACTGGATATGTTGTTATTTTAGACCCTAAAAGGTCTAAGATTGCTGGTAAACTGAATGTGGAACATCCTGGAAAATATGCATTGAAGGTAAGGTAATTTGACATTTAGGTTACAGGCGGATTTACGTTCTAAGTTGAAGAAACCGCTTGGGGAGCTTCATAGGGATGAAAGTTCGTTTCAAGAGGTTTTAGAGGAATCCAGCTATAGTGGTATTGTTACTGTAGGTGATGTAACTACATACAAACTGCTTAGAGAAGATGTTGTTCCTGCTTTAGCGGTTGTGGATGGACGTGTCATGCGTGAAGAAGCAAGTCAGGAGATAAAGGACGCGGTTGAGGATTGGAGTTATAAAAAAAAGACGGTTCGTAATCCGGCTGGCCACATAACTACCGATTTGATAAACGCTATTAAAGAAGGTCTTGATTTAGGTGAACCATATCTTGTTTCAGTTATTGGTGAAGAAGACCTTGCTGTGTTGCCTGTCGCGCTTTATGCACCGGAAGGTTATATAATCCTATATGGACAACCTAAGGAAGGATTGGTTTCTGTCACTGTTGATAGAGATTGTAAGGATAAAGTTAAGGTTTTTTTAGATATGATGGAGGAGATATGATGGAGATAGATATCGTTGAAAGAAAGGAAAATCCAGCAGTAAAGAGAGAAGAGCTAAAGTTTAAAGTTGATCACATGGGGAATGCAACGCCAACCAGATCCGAAGTGAAAGCGAAGATTGCAGCGGAAGAAGACCTAACCAAGTCACTGCTAGTTATAGACAGTCTAAAAACGAAGACTGGTTTAGGTATTACAGAAGGATATGCAAAAGTATACACCCGTATGGACGACTTGAAAGAAATTGAACAAGACCACATTGTTGAACGTAATGTAAATGAAAAAAAAGACGTTGAAGAAGAGTCGGAGGAATAAACTTGAACAAAAAAGACATCTACGAAGTTAAAGATGGTGAAATAGAGAAAAAGAGAGAAAACTGTCCTCGATGTGGAAAAGGCGTTTTTATGGCTGACCACGGAGACAGACTCGCTTGTGGTAAATGTGGGTACACAGAGTTTAAATAAAACAACCCATATCCCACAAAAACCTATTTTTAAGGCATGGTACAACAAATGAAAGCCCTGGGTATAGAGGGAACCGCTTGGAACCTATCTGTAGGGGTTGTAAATGAAAACAAAGTTTTATCCCACATCTCCAAGCCATACCAACCAAACTCAGGAGGCATCCACCCTAGAGAAGCCTCTCAACACCACGCAGACAACATCGCCTCGGTGATCGACAAAGCGATAAAAAAAGCAGAGATTAAGCCAACCGAAATAGACCTAATATCTTTTTCTCAAGGCCCAGGAATGGGACAATGCCTACGTGTAGTAGCTACTGCAGCCCGAACACTATCACTATCCCTAGATATACCGATTGTAGGAGTAAACCACTGTATCGCTCACATAGAGGTTGGTAGGTGGAAAACAGGTTGTGAAGACCCTGTAGTGCTTTACGTAAGCGGTGCAAACTCACAAGTCCTTGGATACCGATCAAATAGATACAGGGTTTTCGGAGAAACACTAGATATAGGCATAGGAAATGCACTTGACAAATTCGCTAGAAAAATCGATTTAAACCATCCAGGCGGACCCAAAATAGAGAAACTCGCTGAAAAAGGCAATAAACTCATAGAACTTCCATACATAGTGAAAGGAATGGATTTCTCTTTTTCAGGATTGATTACATCAGCAGAAAACCAAATAAACAAAAAACCAAAACAAGACATATCATACAGCATACAAGAAACAGCTTTCGCAATGCTAACCGAAGTAACAGAAAGAGCTCTAGCACACCTCTCCAAAAACGAAATCCTATTATGCGGAGGAGTAGCAAACAACAAAAGACTCACCAACATGCTAGAAACAATGGCTGAAAACCGAGACGCAAGATTATATAAACCAAAACCAGAATTTCTCAGCGACAACGGCGCAATGATAGCACACACAGGACTGAAAATGTATAAATCAGGAATAAAACACACAACAAACATAAACATAAAACCAAACTACAGGCCAGACACCGTGGAGGTACGGTGGAGATGAAAAAAACATATATCGACCAAGGCGCCGAAGCACAAATCTACCAACAAGGAAACAAAATCCTAAAAAAAAGAGTACCCAAAACATACAGACATCCCGAACTAGACCATAAAATCAGAAAAACAAGAACAAAAAAAGAAGCAAAAATAACATCAGAAGCACGTAAAGCAGGAATACCAACCCCAATAATACTCGACATAAAAAAATACACAATAACATTCGAATACATAAACGGAGAAAAACTAAAAAACATATACAACAATCTAACCCCCAGTCAATACAGACAAATCGGAGAAAACATAGGAAAACTACATAAAGCAGGCCTCGTACACGGAGACCTCACAACAAGCAACATGATAAAACACAAAAACACAATATACCTAATAGACTTCGGGTTAGCCGAATACGATAAACACATAGAGTCAAGAGGCGTAGACCTACATATACTGCTCCAATCAATAAAAGCAACACACAAACCAAACAACTCAATAAAACAAATAAAAAACGGATACAAAAATACATTCCCAAAACACAAAAAAACATTCAAAAGACTAAACGAAATCCAGAAAAGAGGCAGATACACACAATAAACAAAAACACATCAACCCCTACAAACAAAAAAACACACAGAAAAACAACATAAAGGTATATAAATGAACCATCTGAAAGAAATCACATTCGTAACCAGCAACCAACATAAAATAATGGAAGCCAAAGACATACTATCACCAATAAAAATCGAAGGCCGAGACATCGGATATCCCGAAATACAAGACACAATTGAAAACGTCGCAATCGAAGGAGCAAAATACGCATACAAAAAAATAAAAAAACCATTGATCGTCGAAGACTCAGGACTTTACATAAACACATACAACGGTTTTCCAGGACCCTACTCAGCCTACACACACGAAACAATCGGAAACAAAGGCATCCTAAAACTAATGAAAAACAAAACAAACCGCAAATGCTACTTCAAATCAATAGTGGTATATATAGACCAACACACAACAAAAAAACACACAGGAAAAATCAAAGGCCAGATATCAAAAAAACAAAAAGGACCCCACGGTTTCGGATACGACCCCATATTCATACCGAACAACCACAAAAAAACATTCGGAGAGATAGAAATGAAAGAAAAAAACAAACTATCACACCGACGTCAAGCACTAAAAAAACTAAAAAAATGGCTGAAAACCAAAACACAATAAACAAAACGCCTTTTATACTAAAAAAATGAAAATCAAAAAATAGGTATTTATGTCTGTTATAACTATCAAAATGATTTTTTTTAATCGGTATGGTTCCAAAAGATAAAAGTAATTCTAAGGTCTTTTAAGTTCCAGTTATGGAGGATTAATTATGTCAACTTCAGAAGATAAATATGAATGGATAAATATGGAAGTAGAGGAAATCGAGGACTTGGTTGTTGAGTTAAAGGATGAAGGTTATTCAACTAGTGAGATTGGAAATCTGTTGCGAGATAAATATGCGGTTCCAGATGTTAGAGAGGTTACAGGTAAAAAGATTTCAAGTATATTGGAAGAAAACGATGCTGAACCAAAAATTCCTGAAGACCTAAGGAACCTTGTTATCAAAGCAAAGAAACTACGTGAACACCAAGATAAAAATCCAAACGACAAGAGCAGTAAGAGAGGACTTCAAATAACCGAGTCAAAGATACATCAACTTGCCAAATATTATAAAAACAAAGGCAAGATCCCAAGTGAATGGAAATACAAACCAGAAGAAGCCGATCTCTTAATCTCAGAATAAAAATACTTCTATCGAGGGCCTAAAGCCCTCCTAACCAAAAATCTAGACTTATTCTTTACTAGACTAGATCTAAAAAAATTTTTAGTGAGAACATTGAAGGAACTGGTTAAAAAAGCTAATGAAGTAGCTAATGCGTTAGTTTCAACTGATTTTGTTAGAGTTATCTCTCATAAAGATGCAGATGGAATCACCTCTGCAGCCACTTTATGCACAGCTTTAAAGAGAGAAAAGATACCTTTTCACGCAACTATCGTTAGCCGTCCTTCAACCGAACTTGCTGGTAAGCTGAACGAAGAGGAAAATGAAACAATAATCTTCTTCGATATGGGAAGTGGCCAGCCCGACGTAATCAAGGAAATAGATAAAAAAGTTTTGGTTGTTGACCACCACCCACCAGAATACAAAGATGGAGTCAGCCATCTCCATCTAAATCCCCATCACCATGGAGTTGATGGGGCATCCGAAGTAAGTGCTGCAGGACTTTCATACCTAATAGCTCGTGAAATAAACAATAAAAACAAAGACCTCTCTTGCATAGCTCTTGCAGGAGCTATAGGAGACCGTCAACACCTCCCATTAATAGGAGTGAACAGTGAGTTGGTGAATGATGGAGTAGAGGTTGGAGCTATAGAGATAGAAGAAGGTTTAAGGCTTTATGGAGAAACAACTAAAGCGCTTCAGACATCAACAGACCCATACTTCAAAAACCTTAGAAACATCGAAAACATCGAACAACTGTTAAACAGACTAGATATACCAATTGAAAAAGATATCAACGAACTAACCAAAAAACACAAAACAAAATTAATAAAAACACTTTCTTTAATGCTATTAAAACAAGGCGCTACAGCTAAAACGATAACTTCAATGGTTGGAGAAATATACCGTATCAATAGAGGGCCGGTTAAATACGCAACCGAACTAACTTCATTGATAAATGCCTGCACCCGGAAAGAAAAATATGGAATGGCATTATCAATAGCTTTGAACGACAAAAAACACGTAACTGACGCACAGGAATACGAAAAAGAGTTCAACCAAAAAATACTAGACGAACTATATTCAGTAGAAGAGAAAATCAATGAATACCGTTGTGTCAACACTATAGACGTAGAGACCAAATCTATAAAAGGAGCGGTTGCATCGATAGCTGTTAACTGTTTGATACCTGAAAAACCACTACTATCACTTTATAAAGGAACAGATGAAATCAAAATAAGTGCTAGAGGTAATGAAGACCTAATAAAAAAAGGACTAAACCTATCTAAAGCAATGTCGGTTTCAGCAGACATAGTTGGTGGACGTGGTGGAGGCCACAACATAGCTAGTGGAGCCTCAATCCCAATAGATTCCCTAAATATATTTTTAGATAAAATCAACGAAATCCTATGCGACCAGTTAGGTGATACCAATGAATGACAAGCCAATGGTTATTGGAGAACTAGAGTTAAAGACAGATTCTCCCAACACAATAGCAAAAGCAATTCAGCCTGACAACCCCCAAAACATAAAAACCAGTATTGAAACAACGAAAACAAATAATAAACACAAAGAAGGTAAAGTAAACATCCAATTCAGTTTTGAAAACATCAGACAGTCAATAGCCTCATTAGATGATATATACAAGTGTGTAGATGTAGCTAGAGAGGTCGATAAATTATGGAGATAATGCTCGAATTAAAACTCAAAGGAAAAATCCTACTTAGCGATACTGCTAACCAAGAAGTAACCAAAGACATAAACAAACTACTAAAAACAGCAGACCAAGACATACTAAAAAAAGGAGCACCCGAAAAAATGGGTGCAACAATAAAAAACTGGAACGTAATTGAAGACCAAATCGAGATCTCAATAAAAAGCAATAGGTACGTAAGAGCACACGAAGCCCTAATACGACTCATAAATCCACTTTCAAATAAATTAGGTCCAAAACACCATATCGGAGTTCGAGGCATAGAAATCAAAGAATACCAAGCACACATAAAACAAGAACTAACAGAACAAGAAAAAAAGAGATTCAAAAAAGAAATGAAAAACCTAAGGTGGATATCAAAAATCGAAACAAAAGAAGGCATAAAACTCCACCTAACAAACCTAAGTGAAAGCGACATAAGAAACGGAGTAATAGACCGGTTATTAAAACTAACAAACGAAGTCATAACCGACGACGAAGAAATAACATACAAGGTCTCAGAGATAGAGCCAGGAACCACAATAAAACAAAGCGAAAAAAGAGAACTAAAACTGAAAACAGATCCAACAACAAAAGCAAGTGAAAAAGGATGGATAAAAAAATTCCCAGGAAAAGGCCAGTGGATCTACATGCCACCATACACAAAACTATTCAATGCACTATCAGAACTAGCAAAAAAACACATACCGGAAAAAACCGGTTTCAACGAAGCAATGTTCCCAAAACTCATCCCACTATCAATAATGAACAAAATGAAATACTTAGAGGGATTGCCAGAAGGCATGTACTACACATCAAACCCAAAAAGAGACGACGAACTATACAGCCTATTCAAAAAAGAACTAAAAATACTTGGAGAACCACCAGTAGACATACTAGAAAAAGGACTGAAAAAACCAGGATACGTACTCGCCCCAGCACAATGCGAACCATTCTACCAAATGTTCACCCATGAAATGCTAAGTAAAGAAAACCTCCCAATAAAACTATACGACAACTCAGGATTCACATATCGATGGGAAGGAGGAGGTTCAAAAGGCCTCGACAGAGTAAACGAATTCCAAAGAAACGAGTTAGTCTGGATCGGAAAGCCAAAACAAACCGAAAAAGTAGCAAACCAAGTACTAGACGCATACATAGACTTCATAGACAAATACATACAACCAGAATGGCACATCGAAGTCGGAGACGACCCATTCTACCTAGAAGGAAGACACGGCGAGTTAGACGACATCGAATATCCAGACATACCAAAAAGAGAAATCCGAGTCAAAATGCCCGGAAACGAAGAAGGTTTAAGCATCGGCAGCGTAAATTTACATGGAACACATTTTGTCAAAGGTTTCTCAATAAGATCACCATACAAAGAACCGCTCTGGACCGGTTGCGCAGGCCTAGGTCTAAGCAGATGGGTAATAGCATTCCTAGCATACAACGGATTCAACCCAGAAAACTGGCCAAAAGAAATAAAAAACAAAACACAACCACTACCCGAAACACCATACACACTAGAATGGCCATAAAAAACAAAACAAAAAAGAAACAAAACAAACTGTTCTAAAAAACCAAAACTTTATTTTTAAACATCAAATTGGAGGATCATACATGTCAAAAAGAAAATCAAGAAAATTTGGATGGGAAGCCAAAGACTGGTACACAGTAATGGCTCCCGAAATATTTGGAGAAGACAAAATAGGAGAAACACCAGCAGACGAACCATCTAAAGTAACAGGCAGAGTAATAGAAACAACCGTCGGCGACCTAACAGGAGACTTCTCAAAAAACAACGTCAAACTATACTTCAAAATCAACAAAGTATCAGGAAACGAAGCATACACACAATTCATCGGACACGAACTAACAAGCGACTACATAGGCAGCCTAATACGAAGAAGAACCGACAAAATAGACCTAACAGTAGACGTACTCACACAAGACGGATACAAAATAAGAGTCAAACCAATACTATTCACAGTAAAAAGAGGAAAATCCTCACAGAAAAAAGGACTACGCAAAAAAGCAACCGAAGTCATAAAAACAAAAGCAAAAACAATGGAATACCAACAATTCACCCAAGAACTAGTAACAGGACAAATCGCAAGCGAAATATACCAAACAGTAAAATCAATATACCCATTAAGAAGAGTCGAAATAAGAAAAAGCGAAGTAACAGCACAACCAGACGAAATAGAAGAAATACCAGAAGGCTTCGAAGAAACAGCAGAAGAAGCCGGAATAGACATAGAAAAAACAGAACCCGAAGAAACAGAACCCGAAGAAACAGAACCCGAAGAAACAGAACCCGAAAAATAGCCTAAAATAAATTAAATAAAATATTGGCTAAAATTATAAAAAAATTATAATGAACCCTGAATCAAGGGATGAAAAAAGGAGGCTTTAAAAAGTCTCCTTAATGGTGAAAAAACGAACCGTAAATATGATATACAGTAATTTAATTACTCTATAGTGGTGTGTATGGACGCCATAATAGGGGTTGGGATAGCTACAGTTCTAGCAGTACTATCTTATCATAAGGAAATACTGGATCGTGGAGGCAGTTTAGCAGCATTTCTGATGGGCAGTGTTGTAAGCGTTTTCGGTGGACTTGAATGGCTAGTGCTATTAATATCCTTTGTAATCATAGCTTGGGTTGCAACCAAATTCGAGTATGAGTATAAAGCACATAAGGATATTAACGAGGGAGAGAACGGTGAAAGATGTGTCAAAAATGTGATAGCCAACGGGATGGTTCCAGTAGCCATAGTCTTATTGGCCTGGATATACACCACATACATACAGAATCCAGTTCAGATACAAACCATGGCTGTGGAAACGATGTACACACCATATACTGGATATGAACTCGTTTTCATGGGAGCTTATATAGGTGCGATAGCAACAGCAACATCGGATACCATCGCTAGCGAGATAGGTACTCTGGACAGTGAAACAAGATTGATAACCAACCTTAAAAAAGAGGTGAAGACCGGGGCAAACGGCGGAGTATCCCTGGCCGGAGAACTAGCCAGCATAATCGGTGGACTAACAATAGGATTAATAGCATACTTAGCGTTTGGAATAGAATTTGCCTTAATAGTAGGACCGATTGCCGGTTTTTTAGGCTGCAACATCGATAGTTTGCTCGGCGCAACACTAGAAAAAAAAGGCATATTGAACAACGAACATGTAAATCTAGTAGCAACGTTATCAGGAGCAATAATCGGTGCATTACTAATGTTAATCTAAAAAAAACAGACCTCATCATAAACAGAAAAAATTTAACTTATTTGGGGTGAGAAGTTCTCTTCCTCATGGAACGAATGTGGAGTTAGGTTGGGGATGGATCACTTGAACCTATAAAAAAAGTTGTTGAGGAAGTTGCCTTATGGGGTATGATTATGAATAGGGGTTACAAGTATTGTCTCTATCCTTCAGAACAGGATAAGCATGAACTGGAAAAGCATCTTGAACTGTGCCGACAAATCTACAACCACTTCCCTGAAGAACTCAACCCAGAAGAAAATATTTTAGGGAAGGGACTTACCGAAGTTACGCCTGCGGAGACTGCAACCTCTACAGACAACAAACACCAGATTCAGTTCTGTAATGTACCTGCAAGTAGCGTCATCAAAACAGGAAACCCCCTCCACACCAAAGCATAACCAAGGTATCGTAGTAGGTAGTTCACTATCTCTTTCTAAATCTAAACCAACTCTCAACTTAACGTGTACAATTCAGTAGTTTATTTATTTGTTCGGGTATTTTGTATTTATGTTTGAACAGGGTTAGAAAATGGATATATTAATCGTTATTATGGATGGAATTAGTGGTCGTCCCACTTCAAGCCTTAATGGACTCACTTCCCTACAGGCAGCCGATACTCCAAACCTAGATAGAGCAGCTGATAAAGGTGTTTCTGGAATAATGGATCCAATATCACCTGGTGTACGGCCCGGTTCAGACACATCACACCTATCGTTAGTAGGTTACAACCCTTACTCAACTTATACAGGTAGGGGGCCGTTTGAAGCAGCTGGAGTCGGAATCGATGTGAAAGAGGGGGACATAGCTTTTAGATGTAACTTCGCTACCAAAAAAGACGGTAAGATAGTGGATAGAAGAGCAGGTAGAATCAACGAAACAAGTGAACTATCCAAAGCTATACAGAGAGAAACAAAAGAAATAGATGGAATCAAAGTTATTTTTCGTGAATCAACCGGGCACAGAGGTGCTTTAGTACTACGTGGAGAGGGGCTTTCAAGCAGGATAACCGGCTCCGACCCTAAAAAACCTGGTTTACCAACTAAAAAAATTAAGGCCATAGACCCTGTAGGTGATAAAACCGCTGAAATTGCAAATAAATTTATTGAAAAAGCTGAATCCGTTTTAGAAAACCATCCACATAACAAAAAACGAATCGAGGATGGGTTACCACCCGCCAACACTGTTCTTTTACGTGGTGTAGGAGAGGTACCATCGGTTGTTCCAATTCAAGATAAACATGGTTTAGATTCAGCGATTATTTCAGGCACCGGTTTAATGAAAGGAATCGGTAAATTAATTGGAATGGATGTAATCGAGGTTGAAGGTGCCACCGGAAGTAAAGATTCAAACACAATGAACAAAGCCAGAGAAACAATTAGACAGCTTAAAGAAAACGAAAAAGATTTTGTATTACTACACTTAAAAGGCGGTGACGAGGCAGGTCACGATGGAGATGGTGCTGCAAAAATCCAGTACATCGAAGAAAAAATAGAACCAGTAATTGATTATCTACTTAAAGAAATCGAAGACACACTATTGGTTTTAACCGCCGACCACTCAACACCTTTAGATGTCAAAGACCATTCAGGCGACCCTGTACCGATAACCATAGTTGGAGACGGAGTTCGAGTGGATGACGTCAACTTTTTCAATGAAAACACCTATAAAGGCGGTTTATTAAGAATAAAAGGAAAAGACCTTATGCCCATCTGTCTTGACCTAACTAATAAATGCAATAAATATGGAGCATGAAACAAATGGAAGACGATGAGTTATTGGTAATACCGGACAAAACCCGGATTGAAGAACGTCTAATCGTCACAGAAAGCGACATAGTTATTGGAAGCAACACCGACCTCCAATACGGAATAAAAACACCTGGATCGCTACAGACCGGGGAACGCGTAGACATAGCCGAAGACGTCCATGCAGATGGGGACGTCGAGATAGGTTTATGGTCAATAATAGATGGAAACCTAATCGTCGGTGAAGACGCATACATAGGAGAAAGATGTAAAATAAACGGTAAACTCCTAGTAGAACAAAACCTCGACATAGGTAACGACGTAGATATAGAAGAAGGATTCGAAGCAAACGGCTGGATAACAATAAGAAACCCAATACCACTGTTCATGTACTTCCTACTCCTATTCTCAAACATATTAAGACGAAGTGAAACAGAAGAGATAGAAGAAATACTAGAAGACATGTTTGAAGAAGAAATACCAGAAAACGCCTTAATCATACCAAGAGGAATCAACTTCGGTTCAGAGATAGACGCACCCGGAAACGCAGTAATCGGAAAACAATGCCGATTCATAGGCAACCTTAGAGCCAAAGACGTAAAAATCGATAGAAACACAACCTTCTTCGGAAGCATAAAATCTAAAGGAAATGTAAAACTAGAAAAAGGCACCATCGTACACGGCGACATAAAAAGCCAACGCAAAGTAGAGCTAAAAAAAGACTCAACAGTAATGGGAAACATAAACGCCGACATAGTACTCATACACGACGAAGCACACACAAACGGAACAATACACGCAAAAAAAGGCGTCCAAATAATACCCGACAAAAAAAAGATACCAAAAACCAAACCCAACGACGGCTCAGGAATAAAAACACAAGAAATCCCCAACCTATCACTACTAACACCCAAAGAGGACGATTCAAGTACAGAAAAAAACAAAAAAAATAATGGTGAAAAAAATGGACATTGAACACCTAAAAAACAAATTCCCAAAAATATACGAAGACATACAGAACTCACCCACAATCGAAATAGACCAAATCAAAAAAAATACAGAAAAAACCTGCCCAACCAACAAAAACACACAGCAAAAACAAACTGAAACAAAAACTGAAACAAAAATCCCAACAATAAAAGACCACCTTACCAGATGCAACACAGACAAACAAGCAATAGAAATCATAGACTACTTCAATAAACAAGGAGAGATAACAAAAGAAAAAACCAAACAACTAAAAAAACAACTAAAAACAAAAGGCCTAAGATCATTTGGAGAAAAAAGAAAAAAAGGCGAAATAGAAAAAAACGGCCTATAAACCCCTTTGAAATCCTCTCCCTAAAAAATGAGAGGTCTTATCCCTGAGTAGAGATAAAACAAAAAAACCAGATCCATCTAACAAAACAACAAAACAAACACATATAAACCAAACCAATAAAACCGAATAAAACTAAACTAAACTAAACTAAATAAACACAAACCAAACTAAAATAAACAAAAAACCAAGAACAGGTTAACTTACATTGTATTACGATCGAACTTGGTTTAATATTGGTTTAATGATGTTTCGTCCGGTTTCTATGTGTTTTTTGTATTGTTTTGGTTTCGGTGTTAGAGGTTTTTGGAGGTAATAAAATTCTAGGAATTGTAGGTAAACCTAATGCTGGAAAGTCAACTTTTTTTATGGCGTCGACTGGTATAGATGTTGAGACAGCTAACTATCCATTTACTACGATAGATTCTAACCGTGGTTATGCGTATATACGTGAGGAATGTCCATGTAAAGAATTGGATGTTGAGTGTAACCCTCAGAATTCCAGGTGTGTTGATGGTGTTAGACATGTCCCTATTGAACTACTCGATGTTGCAGGGCTTGTTCCCGATGCATATAAAGGGAAGGGGTTAGGGAATGAATTTCTTGATCAATTGAGGCAGGCTGATGCTTTAATTCATGTGATAGATAGTAGTGGTTCTACGGATGCAAAAGGAAATCCTGTTGACATATCTCAACATGATCCGACTGAGGATATAGGTTTTTTAACCAATGAAATTAAGATGTGGATGTTGGGGATTATAGAGGATAAATGGAGTTCTTTGGTTCGAAGGGTTGAGGTTCAGAAAAAAGATCTGGCGCATGAGATTCATGATGTTTATACAGGTCTTGGATTAACTTTGAACGATATCAAGATGTCGATATCTAAATTAGATTTAGACAGTGAAAAACCTAGTAACTGGGGCAGTGAGGATAGAGAAGATCTTATAGAGAATATGAGAAGAGAAAGTAAACCTATATTGATAGCTGCAAACAAAGCCGATATAGCTCCTGAAGATAACCTTAAAAGAATATCTATAGTTAGTGACGATGCAGTTCCAACAAGCGCAAACGCAGAGCTTGCATTAAAAAAAGCTAGCCAGGGAAACATAATTGACTATAAACCAGGAGATATTGATTTTGAGATTTTAGAGCCTGATAAATTAAATGAAAAACAAAAAAAAGGCCTTATGTTCATTAAAGAAAATGTTCTAGACAAGTATGGTGGTACAGGTGTTCAACAAACTATCGAGAAATCTGTGAAAGAACTTTTGAACCAGATAGTGGTTTACCCTGTTGAAGATGAAAATAACTATACTGATAACAATGATAACGTCCTTCCAGATGCAATTCTATTAGAGAGGGGAAGTACGCCTAAAGACCTTGCTTATAAAATACATTCCGATATCGGAGACAACTATCTATACGCAGTTAATGCGAGAACTGGAATGAGGATATCGGATAACGAAGAGCTTGAAAATGGAGACGTAATCAAAATAGTTTCCTCAGCTTAAGGATAAGGGGTTTATAATGCAAAAACTGTTCAAAGCTTTAAGTTCAGAACACAGAATAACACTGTTACAAGCTTTGCTTAAGGAAAAAGAGTATGTATGTATCTGTGACCTTGAAGACCTTATAGATAGAGACCGTTCTGTAGTTTACAGGCATTTCAAGAAACTTGAAGAAGCAGGGCTAATCAAAACACGTAGAAATGGAAAAAGGCTTGAATGCAAACTAAAACATCCTGAAGAAACAGAAAAAATACTTAAAATGGCTGATAAAATACAAAAATAACTTTTAAACCCCATTTTTTCATTCGAAAAGTCTAATAAAAACTTTTTATGTTTTGATTAGGCTTAAGTTTTTCAGTTTATTCAACATTTATTTTTACCCTATCGATTTGCACTACCTAGTTTTTTATTGGTTCTTCTAAATACCTAAACCTATATATGTTTTACACCTACATACATTTATATAGTGAGTTTTATGGAAAAACAAAAATCTATGCCCTTGATCGGGGATAAGTTTCCAGACATGGAAGTTGAGACAACTCATGGTAAAATAAAGTTACCAAACGACTATAAGGGAAAGTGGCTAGTGTTGTTTTCACATCCAGGTGATTTTACACCTGTATGTACAACAGAGTTTGTGGCATTTCAAAAAAAATATGATGAATTTAGGGAGCTAGATACGGAACTTATTGGATTAAGTATAGACCAAGTGCACAGCCATCTTAAATGGGCTGAGTGGATCGAAGAGAACATGGATACTGAGATAGAGTTTCCGATAATAGCAGATCCTGTTGGTTTTGTTGCAAAAGAACTTGGTTTGATACATTCTAAAGCAACAATGACAGTGAGGGCAGTTTTCATAGTTGACCCTGACTCAACAATAAGAGCTATACTGTACTATCCAGCCGAATTAGGTAGGAATATAAGCGAGATATTAAGGATGATAAAAGGATTCCAGAAATCAAGTAAGGAAGAAGTTGCTATACCTGCCAACTGGCCGGAAAACGAAATTGAAGGAGATAAAGTTATAATACCTCCTGCCAGTGATGTAGAAACAATTAAAAAACGAAGACAACAAGAGGCTGATGGAGAGATTGAGTGCTACGATTGGTGGCTCTGTTTCAAAAAATAAAAAAAAGTCAAATCTAGTTTTAGGGGTCCCACCACAAGGTCGGGCTCCACCACTATTCTTTTTTTTTGTTTCTTTGTGTTTTTTTTGTGTTTTTTTGGGTTTTTTTCCGAAGAATAAATAACTATGTAAAAACATAATGATTTATAATTAAAGATGTGTTTTTGGCTTTAGAATATCTAAAGATATTTAGATTTCTAGAGTTAATACTCGTCTATCAGGTGTTTAATATGAGGGATCGTTTTATTGGTTAAATTGTTGGACACTACCCTGAGAGATGGTGAACAGACTCCTGGCGTTTCATTAACCCCAGATGAGAAACTCTGGATAGCGAAGAAACTTGATGAGTTAGGGGTTGACATAATAGAGGCTGGAAGTGCTGTCACATCTGAAGGGGAAAAAGAGGGCATACGTAAAATAGCAGGTGAAGGACTCGATGCAGAGATATGCAGTTACACAAGAGTGATGAAAAAGGACATCGATGAAGCAGTGGATTGTGGTGTAGATTCAATCCATCTTGTAGTACCTGTATCAGACCTACATATACAGAAAAAACTAGAGAAAAATAGGTCTGAAATAATCAATATGACAAGCGATGTCGTACAGTACGCCAAAGACCATGGTTTGACAGTTGAACTAAGTGGAGAAGATGCAAGCCGAGCAGATATAAGCTTTATAGAAAAAGTCTTCAAAAACGGAATCGATGTTGGAGCAGACCGTTTATGTTACTGTGACACCGTAGGCGTTCTAACACCAGAACAAGTAAGAAACGACTTGACACAGCTGGTGAACAAATTTGACGTAACGGTAGGCCTACATTGCCACGACGACCTTGGATTTGCTGTTGCAAACACAATCGAAGGCATAAAAGCCGGATGCAACGAAGTACACGTCACAATAAACGGTTTAGGTGAGCGGGCTGGAAACGCAGCTCTTGAAGAAGTTGTAATGTCCGGTCATAAACTATACGACATGGATTTCAACGTTAATCCAAAACTACTGTACGAAACATCACGACTGGTCTCAAGGCTATCAGGAGTGGCACTATCCGACAACAAAGCAATAGTCGGAGACAACGCATTCACCCATGAATCAGGAATCCACGCCCATGGAGTATTAAGCGATTCATCAACATACGAGCCAATCTCACCAAGCGAGGTTGGAAGACAAAGAAGATTCATCCTAGGTAAACACACAGGTAAAGCCTCAGTCAAAGCAATACTCAAAGAAATGGGTGTAGAAGCAGACCAAGAACAACTAACCCAGGTTGTTAAAAGAATAAAAGACATCGGAGACAGAGGCAAAAAAGTAACCACTGCAGACCTAAAAACAATCATCGAAACGGTATTGAACGTATATGACGAACCAAGGGTTACACTTGAAGAACTAACCGTAGTATCCGGAAACAAAGTAACCCCAACCGCATCAATAGAACTATTGATAGATGGAAAAGAAGTTATACAATCCGGAACCGGAACAGGGCCAGTAGACGCTTCAATAGAAGCAGTAGGTAAAGCATTCTCAGAACTAGGAGAGATACACCTAGAAGACTACAAAGTAGAGTCAATAACAGGTGGAACCGACGCCCTCGTAGAAGTTATCGTAAAGTTGAAGAAAGATGGAAAAATCGTGTCAGCTAGAGGCGCGAGAACCGACATAATAATGGCTTCAGTTGAAGCCATGCTAGAAGGTGTGAATAGATTGATCACGGAGGAATAAGATGAAAGGTTGTGAGGCGATTATCGAGAGCTTGAAGAAAGAAGGCGTAGATAAAGTATTTGGATATCCTGGTGGAGCTGTAATCGACCTATACGACACAATTCATCAGGAAGACGAAATACAGCACATATTGACAAGACATGAACAAGCCGCAGCACACGCGGCAGATGGATACGCAAGGGTGACTGGAGAGCCCGGTGTGTGCATAGCTACCAGCGGTCCAGGCGCAACAAACCTGGTGACCGGTATAGCAACAGCACACATGGATTCAGCACCCCTAATCGCCCTAACCGGCCAAGTACCCACTCACATGATCGGAAACGACGCCTTCCAAGAAGCTGACATAACTGGAATAACAATCCCAATCACAAAATACAACTCACTCGTTAAAGACCCAAAAGAACTTCCAAAAGTCATGAAAAAAGCCTTCTACATAGCAAGTACAGGTAGGAACGGCCCAGTATTACTAGACCTACCTAAAGACGTACAACAGGGTGAAACCGATTTCCATTACCCAGAAAACATCGACCTAAGAGGATACAAACCCACATACAAAGGACATCCACTACAAATCAAGAAAGCAAGCAAAGCGATAATGGAAGCAGAAAGACCCGTCTTATACGTAGGAGGAGGAGTTATAGCAAGTGATGCCACAAAACAACTCACCAAACTCGCAGAAAAATGCATGATACCGGTCGTAACAACACTAACAGGTAAAGGAGCCTTCAACGAGAACCACCCCCTATCACTGGGAATGGTTGGAATGCACGGAACAAAACCAGCAAACTATGCAGTAACAGAATCAGACCTAATAATAGCTGTAGGAGCGAGATTCGACGACAGAGTCACCGGAAAACTAGAAGGATTCGCACCAAACGCAACCGTCATACACATCGACATAGACGCAGCAGAGATAAGCAAAAACATAAAAACACACATACCGATAGTAGGTGACGCAAAAAACATCCTAAAAGACCTGAACAAAAAAATCGACAAAATAAAACAAAGAAAACAACAAACAGAGTGGCATAAAAAAACAAAAAGATGGAAAAAAGAACACCCACTCGAATACGACGAAACAACAGACACAATAAAACCCCAATACATTGTGAAAGAAATAGACCGACAAACTCCCGACAACACAATAATCGCAACAGAAGTCGGACAATGCCAAATGTGGGCAGCACAATACTACCAATACAAACAACCAAGAACATTCATAACAAGCGGAGGACTCGGAACAATGGGATACGGCCTACCAGCCGCAATAGGAGCTCAAGTAGCCTACCCAAAACGAAAAGTCTGGAACATAGCCGGAGACGGAAGCATACAAATGAACATACAAGAACTAGCAACAGCAGTCAAATACCAACTACCAGTCAACATAGCAATACTAAACAACAAATACCTCGGAATGGTCAGACAATGGCAAGAACTCTTCTATGACGAAAGATACTCCGAAACAGACCTCGGAGACAACCCAGATTTCCAGAGAATAGCAGAAGGATTTGGTGCACTTGGAATAACCGTAACCAAAAAAACAGAAGTACCAGACGCAATAGAAAGAGCAAACAACACAGACAGACCAGTCCTGATAGATTTCCATGTAGACAGAGAAGAAAACGTATACCCAATGGTCCCAGCAGGCGCAACACTAAGCGAAATCATAGACCGCAAAGACGTCGAAAAAACACAGAAAAAAACAAAACCAACTCCAATGGGGGATTAAATAATGGATTTACACGTAATAGGGTTGTTAGTAGAAAACAAACCCGGAGTACTAAACCGAGTCGCAAACCTATTCAGCCGAAGAGGATACAACATAGAAACAATATCGGTAGGCGTAACAGAAAACCCAGAAATCTCCCGAATGACAATAACCCTAAAAGGCGATGAAGACGTCCTCGAACAAGTCATAAAACAACTAAACAAACAGATGGACATAATCAAAGTAACAGAACTAAAAGAAAACTACGTCGAAAGAGGACTAGCACTAATAAAAGTAAACGCAGACGACCCCAACAGTAGGTCTGAAATAATACAGATCGCAGATATATTCAGAGCCAACGTAGTAGACGTAGGTAAAAAAGCCCTAACAATAGAAGTAACCGGCGACCGAACCAAAATAGAAGCAATAACCGACATGCTGAAAGAACACGGAATAAAAGAAATCGCACAAACAGGAACGGTCGCAATGAGCAGAGGTAGAAAATCAATAGGAGGATAAAGAAATGGCAGAAATGCATTACGGAGAAAATATAGAACTAAACAAACTAGATAAAGTAGCAATAATCGGATACGGAAGCCAAGGACACGCACACGCACTAAACCTACACGAAAGCGGAGTAGACGTAGTAGTAGGTGCAAGAAAAAACGGAAAATCATGGAAAAAAGCCAAAGAAGACGGATTAGAAGTAAAAGAAATACCAAAAGCAGTAGAAACCGCAACACTAACCTCAATCCTAATACCCGACGAAGTACAAACAAAAGTATACAAAGAACAAATAAAACCAAACCTAAACCCACAAGACACAATACTATTCGCACACGGATTCAACATCCACTACAACCAAATAAGACCACCAAAAAACGTAAACGTAGTAATGGTAGCACCAAAAGGCCCAGGACACCTAGTCAGAAGAGTATACAAAGAAGGAGCTGGCACACCAGGACTATTCGCAGTAAACCAAGACGTTACAGGAGACGCAGAAGAAATAGCACTAGCCTACGCAAAAGGAATAGGCTGCACAAGAGCAGGCCTACTAGAAACAACATTCAAAGAAGAAACAGAAACCGACCTATTCGGAGAACAAGTCGACCTCTGCGGAGGAGTAACCAAACTAATAAAAGACACATTCGAAACCCTCGTAGAAGCAGGATACCAACCAGAAGTAGCATACTTCGAATCCCTACACGAAATGAAACTAATCATCGACCTAATACACGAACAAGGCCTACAAGGAATGTGGCACTCAGTAAGCAACACAGCAGAATACGGCGGACTAACAAGAGGAAAAAGAGTAATCGACAACAACACAAAACAAAACATGAAAGAAGTTCTAAAAGAAATCCAAAACGGAGAATTCGCAAAAGAATGGATACTAGAAAACAAATCAGGCCAACCAGTACTAAAAAGAGCAAGAGAACAAGAAAAAAACCACCAAATCGAAGAAGTAGGGCAAGAACTCAGAGAAATGATGCCTTGGCTCAAAGAAAACCAAGAATAAAACAGGCGTGTGAAGTGGACCAACAGGACAAACGCAGCAAACCTTCTAAAACAAAGGAACAACTGCAAAACGCGGATTCAAAACCCGCCGTCCAAAACCACCACACCCCTAATATTTTAAACACAACAAAAAAACCCACAAAAAAACAAGGTTACTAAAACTTGTTACATACCAAAAAAAAGAATAAAAAAATAAAAAAAGGGGTTTTACTCTAATTTTTCCTTGAGTTCTTCATGTTCTTCTGAGGTGATCTCACCTCTAGCTAGCCTTTCATCGAGTATTTTTTTGGGATCTCTATCCATCTGTTTTTCGGTAGGTTTTTCTTCACGAGTTATCAGGTATATCACTAGGAAGAGAAGACCTAAATATGGAATCAAGATTAAGATGAACCAAAGTAGGCCGTTCATCCCTCTTTTTTCAGCATCCTGATAAATTAATACCGCAATAACTATGAATATCAATAACCACAGCAGTAAGGGTATCCATCCAAACCCCCATACACCCCAACCTTCCATTGGATGGTGTTGAAAAACTATGGGTAGTGTGGCACTAAAACTCATTTTAGGTCACCGTTTCGTTTATACCAATCTTTATATTTATTGTTTTGGTTTTTTTAAACCTATTATATGGATTTTTTTATATCACGGTATTTTCGTTTTTTATTCGAGATTTAAGATTGAAGTTATTCAATTTTTTTTGATTCTTCCATAAATGTTATTTTGTCCGGTTAGATATTCTGTTTTAGTGATTTGAAATGTGTTATAACTGTGGGTGTGAGATGCCCGATGAAGACCATGGGAAAGGACATGTTGGTGTGGATCCGGATGGAAAAGCAATTACTTCGAAGACTTTTAAGGCCGTTGGAGAAGCATTTAATCAAAGTGAGTTGGTATCTAAAGAGAATACGTATAAGCTAATTGAAGACGCAGACCTCTGAAAAAAGCTCCGGATTTGGAGCTATATATTTCTTTATTCAAATCTCAGATTTTATTATATTTTATTAATTTTTTTGGTGGGTAGGTTTATCTGGTATTATTAGGTTATGTCTAGTTATTAAAAGGTGTTTTTAGTTATGGAAGATATGTTCGTATCAAAAACGGAGAAGAAGATTATTGGAAAGTAAAAGAGGTTGAAATTGTGAAATATGGACAAGGGCTGCAGTTCGAGTCAATTCATCCTCCTACCTAAAATCAAAGATTTGAAGAAAGGGTCTTCTTGACATGAAAAAGATAAAAAACCCAATACTTTAAACAAACAAACCAATAAAATCCTATGGAAATTTGATTTGGTTTAGTTTAATTTAGTTTATTTGTGTTGTTAGAGGGGGTATTGGTTTTTGTGGATTGAGTGTAGATGTTGATTAGTTTGGTAGGTTTGGTATTTGGCTTTTTATTTATGTATATGGTTGTAGTTTTAGGTATGGTGTTATTATGAAGTTTGGTGTAGGAATGGCTATTTTCTGGCAGGAGGATTATAATCTTGTTCGGATTATTGAGAGATTAAGTGATATGGGTTTTAAGGCTATTGAACTGTATTGTGAGTATCCTTTTTTGGAGAATTGGAACGATGGTGATTTCAAGGATGAGATTGAGGATATCGGTAATAAGATAGATGAATGTGGGTTGGATGTTGTTACTCATGCTACTCACTACGATGTTAATATCTCTACTTGGAACGATGAGGTTCGGAGTGTTGCGGTTGGTCAGGTGAAAAAATCTGTTGATGCTGCATCTCTATTGGGTTCAGATTTAGTTGTGGTGCATCCTGGTTATCTGCCTTCTAAGAAGTTCTCTAGAGAGAAGACTTTTAGGAAGATGGTTGAGAGCATGAAGGAGGTTGGTAGGTATAGTCAGGATAAGGGTGTTTCGGTTGGTCTTGAGAATTTGAAGCACTCTCCGAAGGCTTTGTGTGTTGAACCTGATGAACTTGTTGAAGCAGTTGATTTAATCGATATGGATAATGTTGGCATAACGTTCGATATAGCTCATGCTAATAGTATTCCTAACATGAAGCCTGAACAATATCTTGAGAGGGTTAGAGACAGTGTTTTCCATGTTCATATAAGTGATAACCGTGGAGATGGTATGCATTATCCGATTGGCGTTGGTAACATCGATTTTAAACCGATTCTAAACGGTTTATTGGATATGGGTTTTGATGGCCAGATCACTCTTGAAGGATGGCTTCCTAAATGGGAGCGAAAGGAAACTTTGGTGCAGATGAGTATCGAGTTTCTTGAGGATTACCTTAGCGAGGTAAGGTCATCTGAAGTCAAGTCGGTTTGATATGGTGTTGTTATGTCACGGCCGTATGTTATTATCAATAGTGCTATGAGTTGTGATGGTAAACTATCTACAATTGAACGTCGCCAAATACCTATCTCTTCCAGCCAGGATTTTGAGAGAGTAGGTAGGTTGAGGAGGGATGTGGATGGGATTTTAGTAGGTATCGGTACAGTTTTAGCTGATGACCCTAAACTTTTGGAAAGAGATACATACAGAGTTGTTTTGGACAGTAAGGCGCGAACTCCAATCGATAGTGAGGTGTTTATTGGGGACAGTCCTACTTTAATTGCTGTTTCTGAAACTGCTTTAGAGGAAAGGGTTGAGAAACTAAAGGAAGTTTGCGAGGTTGTTAGGGTTGGGGAGGAGCGTGTAGATCTTAGAAGATTATTGGATTTGCTTGGAGAAAAAGGTATAGAACGACTTTTGGTGGAAGGTGGTGGAACCGTCAACTGGTCGTTTCTGGTGAACGGTTTGGCTGATGAGTTGATTACGTATGTCGGCAACATGGTATTTGGTGGAGCTAAATCTCCTACTTTAGCTGATGGAGGTGGAGCTAGTGGTTTGGATGATGCAGTAAAACTAGAGCTAAGTGATTTTTATCAGCTAGGAGAAGGTATTGTTTTGAAATGGAAGGTGTTGAATAAAAAATAATTAAAGGTTGTGGTCAGAAGGCATATCATTTTTAGTGGTGGGTTTTATGGCTTTATTTTTTTATTTGCGGGAACTTGGTTTTGGTTTAGTATAGGAGGTGTAGTACGTTTTCGCCTTCTGCTACTACTCTTTCTCTTCTTATGTATATTATTCGGCCTGAGATTGGTGATTTTATTGTTTTTGTTTGGCCCATCATTTTTTCTATTTTTCCGATTGTTTGTCCTTTTTCTATGAATTCTCCTAGTTTTGTGTTTGCTTTGAAGAATCCGGATTGTGGTGAGGGTATTTTTTGTTTGTTTAGGAATGTTTCGGTTTCTTTTTTTGTGACTTGGCCTTTTGTGATGTTTGTTCCTTTGAGGAAGTTTTTGATTCCGTTTATTACTTGTTTTACGAATTTGTAGTTTATGTTTCTTCCTCTTCCGACTTCGATTAGGTATGATTTGATTGTTTCTCTTTCTGCAGAGCTTATTAGGCTGCCTCCTGTTGATTTTGCGATGTATAGGTATGGTAGCATTAATGAGGCTTCTTTTACTCTTTCTCGGTCTATTATTGCTGTGTGAGGGAGGTATTCTCCTGGCCCTCCTGTGTGTATATCTATTATGTAGTCCATTTTTGAGAATATGTTTTCGAATAGGAGTTTTCCTAGTCTTTCTGTGGGTTTGCGGTCGTTTCCGAGGTATGTTCTGTTTAGGTCTATGTTGTCTATTGATGATACTCTGGTTTTTTGGTTGAAGGCTGGGGGGTTGAGTACTGGGAGGAGTATTATTGTTCCGTTTGTTTTTTCGAGAGGTATTTCTTTGTATAGTCTTTGTGTTATGTAGGTTCCGTTCCATTCGTTTCCGTGTTGTCCTCCTGTTATGGCTATTTTTGGTTTGTTTCCTTTTGATATTACTCCACAGGGTAGGGAGATTACTGAGTCATCTGCGAGTTTGAATGTATCTATTTTGAGTCTTTTTTTACCTTTTATTGTATCTGGATTGAATTTCTGGATTTTTGTTCTTTTCAAGTATAATTCCTCTTTTTTTGTTTTTTTATGTTGTTGCGTATTTGGTTAGTTTTTCTTGGTTTTTTAGTATTTCTTTGAACATTATTACTGCAGCTTTGTAGATGTTTTTGAATTCTTTTTTTGTTGTGTTGAGTTTTTTGAGGGTTTTTTTGTTTATTGCTAGGCCTCTATGCATATCGATTCCTTTGTATCCTGAGAGGTTTACGACCATGCTTGGTTTTCTGAATTTTTGTGTTTTGGGTTCTAGTGCTACTCTGACAAGTCCTCCGGTTGGTTTTAGTTTGTTTTTGTGTCTTGCGACGTATACTCGCATATCGAAATTTCTATTGCTGTTTTGGTATTTTATTGGTTTTGAGTCGATTACTTCGCTTACTGTGTAGGGGTAGGGGTTTTCATGGAACTTGAAGTTTTCTCCATATTCATTTAGGCTTTCATTGATTTTTTCATGGATTTCGTTTATGTTTTGTATTATCTCGATTCCTCGGCCGCCACTACCGCGTGATGGTTTTATTATAGCGGATCCATGGGTTTCGATTCTTTTTCTGACTTCTCGGATTATTTCTTTTTTGTTGTATGCTCTGGTGAAATCGATTGGTTTTACATTTGTTTCTAATAGTTTTTGTTTGGAGAGTTCTTGGGCTTTGTAGGTTGCTGATTTGTCGTCTGTTATTGGGAATATTTTGTTTGCACAGACTGCGTCTAGTTTGTTGTTTATTGTTTTTTCTGTTAGTTGGGGATGTCTTCTTACTACTCCGTCTCCGATTATGATGTCCACTTTATGTCCATCTATAACTGGTTTATTGCCTTTTAACTCTATTTTAGGTATTAGTTTGTTGTATGGTGCTAAAACGATGTCTGTTTCTTTGGTTAGTTCATTTATTTTCGAGTGGGTGTATCCTTTGGTGATGAAATCTTCGACCAAAAATGCTTTTTCGTATAGCATTTTGTCTCCAGGTGGATATCCTATCAAAACTATTCCATCGTTTTTTTGTTTAAGGGTCTCTAGAAATGATTTGTTACAAACATTCCATTGTTTTTCAGGTAGAGACGATATTCCTCTACTGCTACCGCCGTTTGTTTCAATTATTCTTAAGGTTTTTTCACCGTCAACCTCTTCCATCATGAAATCGACGCATCCTAAATAAAAATCAGTATTTGTAATTTGGTTGTAGCCATCTCTAGATTGTTCTCTAACGGTTTCTCTAATTAGTTTATCATTGAGTTTTGGGTCTTGTTTACCGTATATCTCTTTTGTTGATATCTGTTCTTTTCCAAAATATTTCGAGTATTTCACGAAACGCTCGAGTTCACTATGGCTTGGAGGCAACCTGACACCTCAAAATTGATTTAGCTTTGTTTCTAAACATACCTATCAAAAAACAAAATATCCAAATTATTTATATTTTATTGTTTTTTATTACCGGTTGTTTTAGATTTTCACTGTGTATTTTTGCTCCATTTTTACAACTGGTTGTCCAAGATCCCATTCAAAAATTTTGTCTAAAACTTCTTTCCCCCGATAGTTGTATGGAATCTGTGATGGATTTGTGAATAGGTATTCCCGGCCTTTTGTTTTTGTTTTGAACAATCTTGTACCGTTTTTCTGCGACATCTGGAGATTTTTTGTGTCTATTTTGAGTTGGTATCCTCCACCATGTGGTAGTACGTTGATCCCTTCAATCTGTTCTCTTTTCCATTCAGGTATGTTTGGTGGGATTAGTTCAGGTTTTATGTTTTTGTTACCTTCAACCAGGTATACTGGTAGGTCTGGTCTCAACGATATTGGGAATATTCCATCGGTCGAGTCATATAGGCCCAGTCTTATTTCATTTTCTTTGAACAATCCTTGATGTGTCGGATTGCATATAACCTCGTGTTGATCGAAGATGTTGTCAAATATTATCTCTCTTTTCTTTTTAGAAAACTCTTCCAGTTTTTTATATTCTTTATAATACTCTTTCGACAAACTATCCATTAAAACAAGAATTTCCCCAACCGGTGTTTCTATCCACCGACCTCCAGAATCAACCCACCTATCGAAGTCGTACATCAAATCCTTCATCTCTGAAGCCGAGGTATGTAGTAATGCACAGATATCTCCTTTCTGCAAACCACTGTAACTAGAGTCCTCAACCCTCAATACCTCAATAAAGTGATTACTGTCTCCAGCATCCCACTCAACCTCCATACCCATAAGCGTGGGTGGGTTTTCACTTAACCGTAAAATCCGGTTTGAAAGTTCATCGATATCCGGAACATCACCGATCTTGCTGACAATCATCCCACAGCCGTTGGGTTTCATCTCAGGAAAAGCCAGCTCTCTATCAGGCCAAGAGATGACACAGCCATATCCAAAACCACTAGCCCAACGTTCATAATTCCTGGTAATCCCTGCATCTGGACCAAAAAAAGAAAAAGGCTTTCCATCCACACCAAGTTCATTGAGCACATAAGATATCTTACTCAACCCACACCTAGTGTTCAACATACTTACCTTAGAACTACTATCGTCAACCGCTATTGAGAAGGTATTATCCTTCACAACATCTAAAAGACCCTTCAAATGTATCACTCTCATGAGTGAGTTATGACCAACAAATTTTGGCCAAAACCACAGATAACAATTAACTTATAAAACAATAAAATTAGGCCTGTCAAAAAACCAATAGTAAAAACCATAGATAAAATCATTGCACAAAAGATTTATCTGTTTTTTAAGCTAATTTCTCTATACTTCTCTATATCTAATCCCTGTTTATATATTCAGTTAGATTCGATTTAACTTGGTTTGAATTGTTTTGGTTTGTTGGTTGTGTGGTTTATTGTTAGAAAGTTTTTTTGTATATGGGGTTGTAAAGTACTTGGCTTGTAATGTTCAGGGATTACAATAATTATGTTTAATGTAGGTGTAATTTTTTGTTTGATGCAGATCACAAGAAAGCTCTTAAGAAAACGGCGTTACCGAGCGTTATGGGGATAGTTGCTGGAGTTGTTGCTTATTATATAGCGGCTGGTCCAGCTGGTCCATTACAGAGAGAGGTTTTTGGGTTAGTGGCTATTTTGTTTTTCATGTGGATACAGCAGAGTGTTTTTCCTTTGATTGATATAGATACAGACGATTTTGGAGGTAAGGATTGGGCTTTTGTTGGTTTTATGACAATCACTTTTGCCTATATTACTTGGTCATTGATTCTGAATCTCTAATTTTTGGTGGTTTCTGTGAGAATAGCTGTGCTTGATAGAGAGCTTTGTCAACCTAAGAAATGTTCAAAGGAATGTATTAATTTCTGTCCTAAGGTTCGTAGTGGAGAGGAGGCTGTTGTTGTAAATGATGAAGATGGGAAACCTGAGATTAATGAATCTATTTGCATTGGCTGCAATATCTGTGTACGAAAATGTCCATTCAAAGCTATAACAATTGTGAATTTACCTGAAGAGCTTGAAGAACAGGCTATTCATAGATTTGGGGAGAATGGTTTTGTTTTGTATCGTCTTCCATTTGTTTCAGAAGGTGATGTCACAGGTATTTTAGGCCCTAACGGTATCGGTAAGACCACTGCTTTAAAAATTCTCTCCGGTGATATGCTCCCTAACCTTGGTGGTGAAGCTAGTGATTGGAGTGATATTATAGAGCATTTCAATGGCTCCATACTTCAAACACATTTTGAAAAGATAAAGGACCAAGATATCAAGATCTCTATAAAGCCCCAGCATATCCGGTCTATTCCTAAAGCAAGTTCGGGTCAGGTTGGTGAGTTGCTGGAAGGAGTTGATGAACGCGGTGTTCTCGATGAGATGGCTGAAAGACTCCAGTTAAAACATGTTTGGGATAGAAAGCTTGATGTTTTAAGTGGTGGAGAACTTCAGAGAGTTGCAATAGCAGCATGCCTCAGCCGCAAAGCAGACCTATACTTTATGGACGAAGTCACTCCATACCTGGATATATATCAACGTAAAAGGGTTGCTAGTTTTATTCGAGACATGCCAGAAGAAAGTACCGTTCTTATCATTGAACACGATATCGCGATACTAGACCTATTAACGGATCGACTCCATCTAGGGTATGGTGACCCTGGAGCATATGGTATTATAACCAAACCTAAAGGCGTACGTAAAGGAATAAACCAATATCTAGATGGATTTCTACCAGACGAAAACATTAGAATTAGAAGTGAATCTATCGATTTTAAACAAGCAAGTGCTTCAGGCCGTACCGGTGGAAAAGAACTGATTGAACTACCAAACCTCGTTAAAGAGTATGAAGATTTTAAGGTCGAGTTGGACGGAGGCCAGTTGTACCAAGGTGAGACCGTAGGGATCGTTGGTCCAAACGCCATTGGTAAAACAACTGTCGTAAGCATGCTAGCCGGTAAAACAGAACCTAAAAACAGTGATGTAAACCTCGATTTAAAGATTTCTTATAAACCACAGTATATCAAAGCGGATGTAAATATGGATGTAGGAAGTTTCTTAGCAACAATAACCAGTGATTATGGATCTTCCTACTACAAAACCCGAATAATGAATCCTTTATCCCTAGATGAACTGGTTGAATCTAAAATAAACGACTTAAGTGGTGGAGAACTTCAGAGAGTTGCAATAGCAGCATGCCTCAGCCGCAAAGCAGACATATATATACTTGACGAACCCTCAGCACACCTAGATGTAGAACAGAGAACCATGGCTATAAAAACCATAAAAAGAGTCGTTAAAAACATGGAAAGCAGTGCTCTAGTTGTAGACCACGACATATACATGATCGACCTTTTAAGCGATCGCCTAATGGTTTTCGACGGAGAACCAGGCATTGAAGGACACGCACACGGCCCCTACAACATGCGAAAAGGCATGAACATGTTCCTAAAAAACCTCGGAATAACATTCAGACGAGATGAAGACACAAAAAGACCAAGAATAAACAAAGAAAACAGCCATCTCGACAGAAAACAAAAAAGAAACGGAGAATACTATTATCTATAACATACCTGTAGCCACTGTTATCCCTTATTTTTAGGTTTAATTGATTTTTTTTTGTTTTTTGTTTTGGTTTTTTTGGTTCTGGGTTTTTTGTTTTTGGTTTTGTTGTGGTTTAAATATGCTTTGGGTCATATAGTTGTGGTAGGTGTTTTTGATGGATTCGAAGGATATTGAGATTCTTAATATTTTGCAGGATGATGCTCGTAGTTCTTTTGAGGATATTGCTAATATGGTTGATCTTGATTTGGAGGATGTTGAGTCACGTATTTCTAGGCTTGAGGAGGAGGGTGTTATCAAGAAGTATATGACTTTGGTTGATTGGGATTTGGTTGGTGAGGAGTATGTTTATGCGGTTATTGAGCTTAATGTTGAGTTGAGTAGGGAGAGTGGTTATGATGATATTGCTGAGAGGATTGCTAGGTTTCCGGAGGTTGAGACGATTAGGTTGATTTCGGGTGAGAATGATCTTCAGATTTTGGTTAGAGAGCGATCTATGAAGATGGTTAGTTCTTTTGTTTCTGAGAAGATTTCAACTCTTGAAAGTGTTAGGGATACTGTTACGCATTTTGTGCTTAAAACTTATAAGGAGGATGGGGAGGTTTTCTTTGTTAAAGAGGATAATAAAAGGTTGTCTATCTCTCCTTGATTGATGTGGTTTTTGGTTTGTATTTGGAGGATATTGTATGAAGATTTCTAGTAGATTGTCGGATGTTCCACCATCTGGGATTAGGGAGTTTTTTGAGCTTGTTTTGAATATGGATGATGTTTTATCTCTTGGGGTTGGTGAACCTGATTTTGTGACGCCATGGAGGATTAGGGAGGCAGGTATTTATTCTTTAGAGACAGGTTATACGTCTTATACTTCGAATAAGGGTTTGCTAGAGCTTCGTGAACTTATAGCTCGAGAGTTGCATGATCGGTATTCTATTAGTTATGACCCTGATGAGGAAATTTTGATTACCACTGGGGTTAGTGAGGGTTTTGATTTGGCTGTTCGTTCGGTTGTTGATCCTGGGGACGAGGTTGTTGTTTTCGAACCTTCTTATGTTTCATATGACCCTTGTGTTAAGTTTAGTGGTGGTGAAACAAGACGGATTGAGTTGGATATTGACTCTGGTTTTGTTCCCTCTCCTGATGTAATTAGAGAGAATATTACTGAGGACACTGCATTGATGGTTATCAACAACCCTAACAATCCAACTGGTAGTTGTTTGGATTTTGAGACTGCTAGGGAGATTTCAATGATTTCTAAGGAATATGATGTTCCCTTGTTGTGTGATGAAATTTATAGTAAACTTGTTTACAATGGGGAGTTGCATAGTCCACTTGATTTTGATGGCATGAAGGATAACTGTATTTTGCTTGATGGTTTTTCTAAATCACACGCAATGACTGGATGGCGTATCGGTTATGCTGCTGGACCTAAGGAGGTTATCTCAGCGATGAATAAAATACATCAATACACGATGTTGTGCGCTCCTATTGTTTCACAGAAAGCAGCGGTTGAAGCGATCGAGAACTGTGAGAATGAGGTTACCGAGAT
This sequence comes from Methanonatronarchaeum thermophilum, assembly GCF_002153915.1. Taxonomy (NCBI): domain Archaea; kingdom Methanobacteriati; phylum Methanobacteriota; class Methanonatronarchaeia; order Methanonatronarchaeales; family Methanonatronarchaeaceae; genus Methanonatronarchaeum; species Methanonatronarchaeum thermophilum. The sequence continues at coordinate 26,847 of NZ_MRZU01000003.1, read as the reverse complement.
GGTTAAAGAGTATAATCGACGTCGTCGTTTGGTTTACGGTAGGTTCAACCGGATGGGTCTTAGATGTTCTGAACCGGATGGTGCTTTCTATGTGTTTCCCTCGATAAAGAAGACAGGACTTTCATCTGAAGAGTTCTCTAAACAACTGCTTGAAGAAGAAAAAGTTGCTGTTGTTCCAGGAACTGCTTTCGGCAGCGCTGGCGAGGGACATATACGTTGTTCTTATGCCAACTCTAAAGAGGTCTTAAAGGAAGCTTTAGATAGAATAGAGAGATTCGTTAGCGATAAAATCTAATATAGTTTGTAGACAGGGTTTTATCATTGGTTAGTCGTGATAAGTTGGTTAACCAGCAGTTGAAGATTGCTGACAAGGCAAGGTTTGTTGATGACTTTGATGACCTTTCAGTTGTTGGTGGTGTCGACCAGGCATTTATAGGAAGAGATGTTGTTGTATCTGTTGCTGTAGTCATGGATTATAAGTTTAATTTAATAGGTAAGAGTGTTTGTATAGATGATGTGTCTTTCCCATATATCCCTGGTTTACTTGCTTTTCGAGAAGCTCCAACGGCTATTAGGGCTTTAAGATCTCTTGAAGAACTGCCTGATGTTGTTTTGGTTGACGGTTCTGGCCTTATTCACCCGAGAGGTGCTGGTATGGCTACTCATATCGGGGTTAAACTTGATTTACCAACCGTTGGTGTTACTAAGAGTTTGTTGTGTGGTGAAGTAGTTGAGGAACCTGAGGTTGTTGGTGACCGTTCTCCAGTTCTGTTGGATGATAGGGTTGTTGGGTATTGTTTTTTATCTAAAAAGCGTTGTAATCCACTTTATATAAGTCCTGGTCATCGTGTTTCTCCTGAAACCGCTGTTGATTTAGTTAATAGTTGTTTGGATGGCTATAAAATGCCTGAACCTATTCGTTGTGCTGACAAGCTTGCGGATATGGAAAAAAAGAGGTTTAGTTAGTTTTTTTAGTATCTTGGATATTTTTTTGGCGGTAGTTTGAATTGTAGTGTTAGGGCGAGTATTGATAGTATCATTGTTGTTATTATTATGGGGGCTCCGGTTTCCAATAATGTGTGTTGTGGGATGTTGAGTATGGCTGGTAGCCAATAGTAAAATGCTAGTAGTTTGATTATTGGATATACTGTTCCGAGTATGCATGCTCCGATTGTGAATTCGTTTCTGTGTTCGTGTTGTTCTATTGTTACAGCTGCGCCTATTATCAATATTATTGTGATTGTTAGGTCTATTATTATGTCTATTCTGGCTAGTATGTTTGTGATTGCTGCCATTATTAGTAGTAGGCCTGAGGTTGTGGCGATTTTTTTGGACATGGTGTCACTTTTTTTGTTTCTGGTATTTGTGTTGGTTTATAGGTATTTGTGTTTGTTGTTGGACTAAACTATTTTTTAGTCAAAATTTAGGTTAAATTTAGTCTATAAACCGTTTGGTTTATCTACAAACCCACACCACCAATAAAAACAGGCAGAAAGCCTAAAAAAAGGAGTTGATCAATATAGGGCTAAAAAATTTTAAAGAAAACCCCATCGGACCAATACTACTGATAGTGTTCATCGCAGCAAGCATGATAACCTTCGAACTCGGAACAATCGAGTTCATGGAGATAAAAATAGACGAACACGCACACTACATAGCATTAATCACATTAATGGCCGGATACGTAGAAAGTGGTGGACAAGACATAATGAAACTACAAAACTACCAACTCGCCACAATAGCAGCAACCCCAATAATGCTAATCGGAATAAAACACATAGAACAGATCTCAAACCTAATTTTCAGCGACCCCTTATTCACAATGGCCGGATTTCTAACAACAATACTAGGATACGTTTTCACAACAATGGGGGAATAAAAATCAAAAACGCAAAAAACATTGGGAGGCTAAGGCCATAAAAACTGACGGCCACACCAAAATCACAGCGGTAATCCTAATATCACTACTACTATCCATATCAACCGGAACCGTATCCGCATCACCAACCGAAAAAAATGACAGCCTCCTACAAACAAAAATACAAGAGATAGGTAAAGAGATCGTATACGACTGCATAAGAGTTTTAACAAACCCGGTAGACATACCGGGAACAGATCTACAGATCGGTTTTGGTTGGGATTGGATCAGAAACTTCCTTTCAATCGGAGAGGTTAATGAAACCCCAGAATACAACTCAGCAATTATATACGACTATGCATGCTACATGAACAGAGACGAAAAAACATTCCACACAACAATAGGAAACCACCTAAAAGACACAGAAAACATTGTTTGGTCTAAAATAAAAATCCAAGCAGCCAAAGACCTGGAGAATGGAGTCCCACTCTCAATAGCAAAAACCAATGCAACCAACATAGTCTCAGACCACTACTCTGGAATTCAAAAAAACATGGACATGCAGTTAAACAGCCAACTCAAAACACTGATCCACCTAAAAAACCTGAACAACAAATCAGAAACAATTTACACAGACCCATTCACAGCTGAATTCAAATATGAATACAGTAGTTGGCAGGACGGAAGCACACAAACAAACACCAAAACCGACAGCCAGTTCCAAACAATTAACAATACAGTTACACTACTAAATGGAACAGAAATAAACGTCACAGACCTGGCTAAAAAAGAAGTTCCAAGTGTCCCGAACAACCATGGAACCAAAATATTCCATTACATCACCTACAGCGACCAGCCAACCATGGATGGCGCTGCAGAATGCATAGAATCAACAATAAAAATAAAATCACCCTTCGATGAAAAATCAATAGTAATCAACAACTGCAACTGGAACCTACTTCAACAAAAACTAATCGAAAGACACAACATGATGGTTGACAACGCAAACACCTACATAACCGAAATACACGGCCATTACACAGAAGGAGAAATAAACCAAACCGACATAATCGATCCATACATACTAGCAGGACACCTAAACACACAATACAACCAAACAGGCTATTACGGCTACGCCGCTTCAGAACTAGCATTATTAGGAATAAACACAACACTAAACGAGCGATTCGAGATAACAATAAAAAACCACCCAACCTACCCAACCAACAAAACACTAACAGGAATGCTATTCACCAACCACGACTTCAATGGAACAATGACAATCAAAAACGACAATACATACAACACAACCAGTTGGACAAACCCAATATACCTAATAAACAATGAAGGAATACAAACACTACAGAACACCAAATTCCATATAACAAAAATAACCGATTACGAAGGAAACAAAATAGAAAAAACCACCCTCCAACCATACATCCAACAAGAAATAAACCCAGAAAAACTCAACAAAGACCTCCAACAACTCCAAGAAATGTACAACGAAATACTAGACACAAACCACTCCGGAATATACCTACCAAACACACAAACAAACTACTGGATATACATCGCAACCATCCTACTAGCAATACTAATAATACGGAGATGAACAAGTGAAAAAACATATACAAAAACACAAGAAACCAATAACCACAATAAGCATATTAACACTCACAATACTGACATTGATAACAATCACCCCAACGGTACACTGCACACCAATACAAATCGGACATACAACATCGATAACCGACTACAGTTATGATGCTACAGACAATACCTTTCAAATAGAGATAAAAACCGAAACCCCAACAACAATAAAACTAACCGACGCAACAAACATCCGAACAGGCAGTAACGACATCATCTACATCGAAGAAAAAACATTTGTACTAGAGCCAGGTAAACAAAAAATAAACCACACAGTAACCGAACATCGAGGCGAAGCAGCAATCGGAATACAAACCCCAACACACTCCTTAATACTAATAGAAAAAACAGGTTTGTTCGAAAAAAACCCAGAATGGATGGAAGTTCGTGCCGCAGGCCTCGGAGGTATCCTAACTGGAATCGGAGTCATAACAATCATAGCACTAAAAAAACACAGAAAAACACCCAAACAGCCTGAAAGAATCCTCTAACAAAACAGGTGGGAAAAAATGTCCAAAAAACAAAAAAACAAATCCAAGTACCAACTAATACTGCAGATAATCTTCCTACTAGCTATACTCTTCCTCGGCATACCATTAATAATGGGCGGAGTCGACTCAATAACAGAAATATTCAACCAATCAGTCGAGTGGTGGATCGAACTAATAAACAGATACCTATAGCCATGGAGGTAGTTCGATACACAAATGGCGTAAACATAAAAAAATAATCAAAACACATCCAGTCAAAACCACACTAATTCTAATAACAACAACCGGCCTCATAACGCAGTTATTGGGGCCACCCCAATACATAACAGTATTCTACCTAACACTATTAATCGGGAGCTTAATAACCGTTATACCAGCCACAAAACTAATTGATTGGCTAATTGAACCACAAAACAAATACATACTCCAGTTAGGTATGGAAAAAGGAGACCTCGGTTTATGGAAACTACAAAACCACCAACACCAGGAAATCAAAGTAATAGAAGGAAGTTTACATCGAGAAAAAACATCCAAAGCAGAATTAATAATATGCCAAAAATTCGATCCAAAAACAATGGAGGCAGTAGGTACTTGGAGAGGGTCAGTAAGCAATATAGAGCTATTAAGAAACAAAGAACAGATAAAAGAAATCAGAAAACACCTAGAAAAAATGGCGCAAAAAGGAATAAAAACCAGAATAAGAATGCCATCAATGGTGAGAGACGCAGTTAACCAAATAACGATGGAAATGGCAGCCCACATAGAACGAGAAACCATATACAACGGAGAAATCGTTAACCAAATAGTAGAGAGAACAATAAAAGAAATCGAAAACGAAAACAACTCACACAAACAAACCAACAACCAAACAGATAGACCTCAGGAAGGTTGATACGTTTGGTTAAACCCTCAGCACTCTCCATATCAACATCAGAACTTAAAGAAAAAGTCGACAACGATGATATCCAGTACCTACATAGACATATGGGTCTAGTTAAAAACAAAAAAACACTTGAACTACTCAACTACCTCTCACACAACTGGCCTAAAATACATAAAGAAGCAACATCCAGAGACAAACAACTACCACTCGATTTCATGGATAGCGAGATAGCAAAATCAGTCATAAGGAAAGAAGCAACAGCTCTACTCAACAAAGCAGTTATCGATGGAAATATATCGGTGATGAAGCGTGTTAGCGGACGTAAAACCCGTGGAAAAGATATCTCAGGAATAAAAACACTACGGAAAATCGAGAGAAAAATGGATAAACCAGTATGGATCTGTTATGTATTTGGAAACATGGGTACCGGGAAAACCGATCTAGCCCTACTCCTATCAGAACTATGGAAATCCGGTGGATACAACCGAGAGATAGGTAGCAACATCAAAAGCTTTAAAGAAAAAGAAAGATACATCAACAACTTCCAAGCCCTAAAAACATGGTTGTCAAGCAATAAAAAAGAAAAAATATTCGTATTCGACGAAGCCTCAAGCCACGTATCCGGATACGGATCCGACAGCTACGACGCAACAAAATATTTCTCAAAACTACTAAAAAAATTCAGAAAACACAAAGCACACCTAATAATCATAGGACACACAGGAAAAGACGTACACCCTGAAATACGGCGTTTAGCAAGCGATAAAATAAAAAAAATAACAAAAAAAGACGCAGTTTTCTGCAACGAAATCGGAAAAGACGGAGAGCCAGAAGAGATAGAACTAGAGATAAAAGGAATACCCCGAACAAACTACACCTTCGATACCTACGAATCAACAGGATGGAGATGGAAAGAAAAACAAGACACAATAACCGAAAAGGTTAAAAAAATCGGAACAACAATCAACGAAATCAAAGACAAAAAATACATAAAAAACTACAAAACAAAAGAAGGAAGATATATAGATAGAGACGTACTCCGATTAGAATACAACCTATCAGAAAACGAATCAAGACTCCTCGCAAAATACATAGAAACCGAGACCGACCTACTAAAAAAAACCAAAAACACAAAACAAGACATTGAATAAAAAATAACTCCCAAAAACTGGAGGCCTATAATTGAAGATAACAGTTGAAAGCCCAACAAGTAATGAAGGATCAGGATACAAAAACATCGCTAGAGACATAATAAAAAACTCCCGCATATCAAATCTAGTAGAACACATACACATGGTTATAGAAGTCAAAGAACCAATATTCATAATCTCAATCAAAGTAAAAGGCGTTAGAGAGCCAACAAAAATAAAAAAAATCGCACAAATAAGAGACAAAGAACAAGGATGTAAAATGGAAATAAGAGACGAAGGCTACGCATCAAACCTACTATCAAAACTATGGAAAGAATTCGGTAAATCAAACATAGAACAACCAACAAGACTCGAAATAACCTGCAAAAACATAAAAAAAGAAGAAATAGAAAACATGGTTCTAAAGCCAAGCGAAGAAATAACAGACACACTACTAAACCTAAGTTGGCAGATAATACCAGAAGGATTCAGAGTACGCAGAAGCCTCAAATCAAAAAAAGTATTCACAATAATAGCAACAGAAGACCCAATGGAAGACAGATGGATACAACGTCTCCAAGAAACCCACAACAAAATTGTAGAGGCCTAAAAATGTACGAATTCCTAACATACGAAGGTGGAGTATACAAATCAAACCTAATGATAGAGAGAATAGAAGACCTCGGAGGATACATCATACAAAAAAACAAAGAATCCCGAGAAATCACAATGCTAACCGCAATCCCACAAGAAGACCTACCCACCATAGAAAAACTCGCAGACGAACTAAAAGGAAAAATATTCAAAGAAAAACTAATAGGAACAGAAATCGCAGTCGTATCACCAAGCATATCACGACACCACCTACCCCACCCAGTATGCGACATCGCAGAAAGACTACGTAGAGCAGGCGCCCTCACAAACATAGTAAGCATCGCAAGAGGCGTAGGCCGAAGAATCTCCCAAATAACAAAAGAAGAAGAAAAAATGATAGAAGAATACGACGCAGCAGTATTCATACTAGGAAACTTCGGAAACTGCCTAGTAAACCACAAATACAAACTACTAAAAAACATAGACAAACCAGTCATAGCAGTCGGAGCACCAGAAATACCCAAACTAAAAAACGCAGACAAATACATACCCGGCGTAGGCCGAAAAGTAGATCGAATGAGAAAAACAGAAGAACAAGAAAAACTAGACGAAATCGCAGAAGCATTAGGCCAACTAATAACAAAAGAAAGAGAAAAAATCAACGAAGACCCATTAATAGTTCACCCACTAGAGATAAAAGAAAAACTCGAAAAAGAACTACCACTAGAAGAACACGACGCCCGACACACACCAATAGTACTACATCTAGATGGCTTACGAATAAAACTCCCATACGACGAACACATAAACCTAGTACAAGACATAGAAATCGGAGAAAACAAACTAAAAGAAATAGCTGAATTCAATAAATCAGTAAACGAAGCAGAAGACATATTGATAACAATACAACCAGAATCACTAATCCAAACCAAAAAAGAAAACGAAATACCAGCCTAAAAAAAAGATAGGGATGGAGAAAAACCCCTTTCTATTTTTATTTTCTCCATCCCTAACCAACAATTATCGATATTTAACTTATTTTCGACCCAGCATCCGGACCTGGAGCAGTTGAAAAAACCTCTTCAACATCGATCATGCACAATGCCTGCAAATCCAAATCCATTTTCTCCGCAAGCATCTCCTTCTTCTCCTCGAACAAAGCCCCAGAAGACTTAATCTCACTACAAGTTCCTTTAAGTTGATATCCCTCAGTTCCCTTCCATAAACTCAAGCTAACTAAACCATTAGCCTCAATATTACTCCTTGTTTTATCGAAAAAAACATCACCTAAAGCCATTTTATCATCATCAACAATCCAAACATTTCTCATCGGTACTGCATTCGGCATAGAACTATCATCCGCAGTAGCCAAAACAATCTGAGTATCCGGGTCACCAAGCAAATCCAAAACTTCATCAGGTATTTTAACCATCAAATCCACCTCTAGAGATAGCCATTAAACGCCATCCCTATAACAAAGTTTTTATCAACTATGTTACTTATCACTTTCCCTAAAAACAATTAGCCAAAAAAACAAAAAATAGTGAAAAATGGAATAAAGAATGTTTTATTGGGGAAACTAAGCTCCCCAAAAAATAATACCCTTTTTTTTTAAATCCCTGGTCTTCCTACAACATTTCTGAAGGCTATTCCGAAGATTCTTATTATCACTAGGTGGAAGTAGAAATACACAAATGGAACCAAGATAAGTCCGATTATTGTGAATCCTAGTATCGTGATTACTATGTATTGTATGACCATCAAAACGATTGGTATCAAAGCTGCTGTAAAGTATTCTCTTGTCATCCAGATTTCTTTGAGTTGTGATAAACGGAAAGCTGCTTTAAATGAACTTTCTCGTCCATAGTTTATCAACGCAGCAGGAAGCGTATAATAGATCAGTATCCCCACCAGTAAACCGAACAGCCATAGTAGTACGAAACCTAACAAGCCAACACCAGCTACTAATGCGGAATCACCGGCACCACCAATACCTAATATACCGATTAAAATAAACGCTACTGCACTCCAAATCAAGAATGGTATGATAGAGTAGATAATGGTGATTATCCATCCAACAAAACCAGTTACTAATAAATTAATCCATTCTCCAAACTCAATTAATCTATCATTTCCTCTAGAGGTTTCAGCACCAACCTTAATCAAATATCCAACCACTATAAATGCAGGTATCAACAAAAACGACAATAGAAGTAGTAAACCACCAATTAATATATTAATTAATCCTTTATCTTCCTTAATAGGATATTTTAGTCCTTCCATTAACATAACATTCAATAATTATTGAAAAACAGTTATAAATAAATTTCCTTATAATTTCCTTATAAATTTAATGTAAAACCAAAAATTTTTTCTATTTTTATTTTCGGTTTGTTTGGTGTCGAAAATGTTATTGTTTTTTGGGTAGAAGATTTTTTGTTTCTGAGGCATTTCTATGAGAACTGTTTTAAAGTCTAAAATACATCGAGCAACGGTCACTGAAGCAGACGTCGAGTATATCGGAAGCATAACCATCGATAGCGAACTATTAGATCACGCCGATCTATGGCCTAATGAACGTGTTTTAGTTGTTAGCAACACAAGTGGGGCGAGACTGGAAACATATACAATTCCTGGTGAACCAGGCTCAGGAGAAATCTGTATCAATGGAGCAGCAGCCAACAAAATTAACGTAGGGGAAAACATTACCATAATGAGTTTTATTTCAACAAAAAAACAGATAGAACCAACCGTTGTAAGTGTCGATAACGAAAACAAATTCAAAGCATACCTCTAAAAAAGAAACTACATCCATTAAAAAACTAACTTAAACCATAGAAATATTGATTAAATAACCCCCAAAGGGGTTTTTCAATCTCAATCTTTGTCTTTGTTTTTGTCTTTTTGCCATTCGTCGTAGTTGCATTGTGGGCATCCTAGTGTCCATGGTTTTTTGTTTTTGTTGTATGTTACTTTGAGTTCGTTGAGGTTGTGGTTGGGGCAGGTTTTTTTGGTTTTTATTAGGTTTCCTCTTTTTGGTAGTGGTAGTGAGTAGTTGCAGTCTGGGTATCCGCTGCAGCCTACGAATCGGCTTCCTCTTTTTGATCTCATTATTCGTAGGTTTTCTCCGCATTTTGGGCATGGTCCGAGTATTTTGTCTTTTTGGAGTCCTGTTCTTAGTGATTGGGCTATTTTTTCTTTGTTTTGTGTTAGGTCTTGGAATATTTGTTCGAGCATTTGTCTTGATTCTTCTATTACGTCTTGTTTTTCTAGTTTTCCGTCTACGATTTGGTCCATTTCTTTTTCTAGTGTTGCGGTCATGTCTGGTTGTGTGATTCTTTCTGCGTATTCTTCTAGTGTTTCGATTACTGCTTCGGCTGTTTTTGTTGGTTTTGGTGGGTTTCCGTATATGTAGTTTCTGTTGTATAGTTTGGAGATTATGTTGTGTCTTGTTGCTTTGGTTCCGAGTCCTTTTTTGTCCATTTTTGTTATGAGTCTGTTTGAGCTGTATCTGTTTGGTGGGTTTGTTTGTTTTGATTCTTTGTGTTTTTGTTTGATGTTGATTTCTTGGTTTTTTTGTAGTTTTGGTAGGATTGTTTCTTTTGTTTTGTAGTATGGGTAGTGTTCTCTCCATCCGAGGTCTGTGTATTGTGTTCCTTTGGTTTGGAATGTTTCTCCTCCGGTTTGTAGTTTTATTGTTATTCGTTTTTTGGTTGCTGGTGGTGATAGTGTTGCTAGGAATCGTCTTACTATTAGTTCGTATACTTTCCATTCGGTTTTGTTGAGGTCTTTTTTGTTTGCGAGTTGGGTTGGGTGTATTGGTGGGTGGTCTTTGCTTGTTTTGTCGCCTTGTGTTGGTGTGATGTTTTTTTGTTGTTGTATTTTTTGTACGTTTTCTTTGAATTCTGGGTGTTGTCCGATCATGTGTAGTTTTTGTTCTATGTCTAGGCTTTCGCTGTATACTGTGTTGTCTGTTCTGGGGTAGCTGATGTATCCTGCGGTGTATAGTGTTTCGGCTGTGTTCATTGCTCTTGATGGGTTTAGGCCTACTGAGCCTGCTGCTCGCATGAAGGCGGTGGTGTTGAAGGGTGTTGGTGGTGTGTCTTTTTTGGTTTTGGTTTTGGTTGATGTGACTGTGGCTGTGTTTTGGATGTTTTGGTGTATTTTGTCTGCTTTTTGTTCTTCCCATATTCTGCCTTCGGTGTGTTGTGCTTGGAATTTCTTGTTGTTTGTTTGTAGTGTTAGGTTTATTTCCCAGTATGGTGTTGGTTCGAATGCTTCGATTTCTTTTTCTTTGTCTACTATTATTGCGAGGGTTGGTGTTTGGACTCGACCTACTGATAGGAAGTTGTCTCCGTATCGGTGGGCGGTTAGTGATATGTATCTTGTTAGTGAGGCTCCCCATACTAGGTCTAGTATTTGTCTGGCTTCGCCGCTGCTTGATAGTTTGTAGTCCATCTCTCCTGTGTTTTGGAATGCTGTTTTTACGTCGGTTTGTGTTAGTGCGCTGAATCTTGCTCTTTTGTTTGTTATTTTGTTGTTTGTGTTTTCTATTACTTCGAGTGCGTCTTTTCCTATTAGTTCTCCTTCTCTGTCGTAGTCGGTTGCTATTATGGTTTGTTCGGCTTGTTTGGCGAGTTTTTGTAGTGAGTTTACTATTCCTTTATGTAGTGGGTTTTTTTCTATTTCTGCGCGGATGAGTTCTTTTGGTTCTTGGGCTTGCCAGTCTTTGTATTTTTCTGGGAAGTCGATTTTCATTATGTGTCCGCGTAGTCCTATTACTTGGTTTTTGTCTCCGTTTTCGGTGTATTCGTATACGTTTGTTTTTCCTACTTTCTTTGAGTTGTAGTTGCCGTCTGATAGTATTTCGGCTATTCTTTTGGCTGCTTTGTCTTTTTCAGCCACTATTAGTTTGTTCAAGCGTTTTCCTCCAATGTTTTGGTTATTAGTTTGTTTGTTTCATCTGGTTTTGCTTTTCCTTTTGTTATTTTCATTACTTGGCCTACTAGGTAGTTTATTGCTTCTTGTTTTCCGTTGTGGTAGTCTTTTACTGCTTCTGGGTTTTCTTCGATTGCTTGTTTGATTGCTTGTTGTACTTGGTCTTTCTCTATTGTTTCGAGGTTTTTTTGTTTGATTATTTCTTGTGGTGTTCCCCCGTTGTCGAGCATGGTTCGTATTATTTTTGTTGCGCCTTTTTCGGTTATTTTGTCGTTGTTGAGTTTGTTTACTATTTCAGCCATTTGTTTGGGTGTTATTTTGTTTTGGTGTATTGTTTTGTCTCTATAGTTTAGTTCTCCTTTTAGTACGTCTGCTATCCATGTTGCTGCTGTTTCTGGTTTTGTGTGTTTGGCGGTTTCTTCGTAGTAGTTGGCCCATTTTATTGTTTGTGTTAGTGATTTGGCTTGGTCGGTTGTTATTTTATATTGTTTGATGAATCTTTCTCTTTTTTCGTCTGGGAGTTCTGGGAGGTCTTGTTTGGCTTGTTGTTTTAGTTTCTTGGTTATGTGGATGTTTGGTATGTCTGGTTCTGGGAAGTAGCGGTAGTTGTGTTCTTCTTCTTTCGATCTTGAGGAGCGGGTTATTTCTTGTTCTTCGTTGAAGTGTCTGGTTTCTCTTTTGACTTCTTTGTTTCGTCTTAGGAGGTTTTTTTGTCTGGTTAGTTCGTATTGTAGGGCTTTTTCTGCGCCTTTGTAGGAGGATATGTTTTTTACTTCGGCTCGGCCTCCACCTTCTATTGATATGTTTGCGTCGCATCTGAGTGATCCTTCGAGTGATCCATCGAATATCTGGAGGTATTCGAGTATTTCTCGTATTTTGTTTAGTAGTTCTCTTGCTTCTTGTGGGGTTGATAGGTCTGGTTCGGTTACGATTTCGAGTAATGGCATTCCTGATCGGTTGTAGTCTGTGTATGTATATCTGGATGATATTGGGTGTACGAGTCGTCCTGGGTCTTCTTCTATCTGTATTCTTCTTATTCGGATTTTTTTATCGTTTTTTAGTTTTATTTCGCCGTTTTTGGCGATTGGTTTGTCGTATTGTGTGATTTGGAATCCTTTTGCGAGGTCTGGGTAGAAATAGTTTTTTCTGTGGAAGTGCATTTCGTTGGCTATTTCGCAGTTTAATGCGTATCCGGCCATTACGCCGTATTTAACTACTTTTTTGTTTAGTTTTGGTAGGGTTCCTGGTAGTCCAAGGCATGTTGGGCAGGTATGTGTGTTGGGTGGTGATTCTCGGTAGTTTGTGCTGCAACTGCAGAATAGTTTTGTTTCTGTGTTTAGTTGTATGTGTACTTCTAATCCGATTGTTGTGTCTACTTCGGTCATTTTGTTTCCTCCATTGCTTTGGCTATGTTCAGTATTTTCTGTTCTTGGTGGTGGTCTCCAATGATCTGTATTCCGATTGGTTCGTTTTTGTTTGTTGGGATTGTTATTGATGGGTTGCCTACCATGTTTACTGGGACGTTTAATGCGTCTCCCATGTATAGGGATAGGGGGTCGTTTATTTTTTCGCCGATTTCGAATGGTTTGTATGGCATTGTTGGGGATATTAATGCGTCTACTTCTTTGAATGTTTGTTTAAATTCTTTGGTTAGTAGGTTTCGGATTTTGAGTGCTTTGTTGTAGTAGCGGTCGTAATATCCAGCGCTTAATGCGTATGTTCCTAATATTATTCTTCGTTTTACTTCGTCTCCAAAGCTTTCTGCTCTTGTTTTTGAGAATTCGGTGTTCCAATCTTCATTGGATTTTGATCTATGGCCATATCGAACTCCGTCATATCTTGCTAGATTGCTGCTTGCCTCACTCATGCTTATTATGCAGTATGCTGGTAATGCGTATTCAAGAGAAGGTATATCGATTCTTTTTGTTTCGGCACCTAAATCTCTTAATTTGTCTATTTTTTCGTTTGTTTTTTGTTTTATCTCGGGGTCTACTCCTTCTTGAAGTTGTTTGGGTATTCCGAGTGTAACGTCGGGGTCAGGCTCTAGGTTTTGTAGGTGGTTTTGTTTGGTAGTGTTGGATGTTGGGTCTTGAGGGTCATTGCCAGATATAACGTCGTAAGTGAGGGCTGCATCCTTTACATCTTGGGTTATTGGGCCTATTTGGTCTAGGGAGCTTCCGTAGGCGACTAATCCATGTCTAGATACGCTGCCGTATGTGGGTTTCAAACCTACTACGCTGCAGAATGCTGCTGGACATCTAACAGATCCGCCTGTATCTGATCCAAGAGCTATTGAAGCACCTCCGTAGCTTACTGCTGCTGCACTTCCTCCTGAAGAGCCTCCGGGAACTAAGTCAGGGTTTAAGGGGTTTCTTGTTTCTCCAAAATAGCTTGTTTCGGTGGTGCTTCCCATGCAGAACTCATCACAGTTTGTTTTCCCTATTACAATGCCTCCTGCTTCTTTGATTTGTTGTACAGTGTATGCGTCGTAGGGTGGTATGTAGTTTTGAAGTGTTTTAGAGCCACAAGTGGTTTTCATTCCTGCGGTAGATATTGAATCTTTTATCCCTATTGGAACTCCAGCTAAAGGACCAGGGTCTTCTCCATTTTTTATTGCTTTATCGATCTTTCTAGCTTGGTTCAATGCTTTTTCCTTTTCGAGTGTGATATACGCATTAACATTTTTTTCATGTTTTTTAATGTTTTCAAACACACGCTCGACAACCTCTACAGAGGTGTCTTCACCATTTTTGATTCTTTGGGTTGTTTTCCAAGCTTCAATCAATCTCTCACCCTCGGTGACTTGAAATATCCGTCCTCAGTTTTCTCAGCGTTTTGTAGAGCTGTTTCTTGGGACATGCTTTCACCTACATCGTCATCACGAAACACATTCTTTTTACCATGCACTCCAAACAACGGCTCCACCCCCTCCGTATCAGCTTCATCTATCTTGTCAAAGTAATCAAGTATCTCATTTAGTTGGGGAACTAAGTCTTCAATCTCATCATCATCTAAAGAAATCCTCGCAAAACTCGATATACTTTCAACCTCTTCTTCGGTAATCTTTTCATTGGCCATAAAAACACATCCATTCAATTTTAAATCAATCTATATTTTAATTCGGTTTTAGTAGGTTTGGTTTATTTAAATTCTTTTTTTAGGTTTCTAGTTATTTCAGGGTTTTAGTTATTTCAGGGTTTTAGTTATTTTTTGAGTGTGCATTTTGTTGTTTGTTGGATTTTTTTCTAGTTTGGTTGGTTGTTTTTGGTTTTTTGAGAAGATGTTGGGTTTTGGGGAGCGTTTTTGTTGGGGTTGTCGATTGGGCTGGAGAAGTTATATCTTCATAAAAGAATAAGTGTTTTGGGAAAACAATTGGGTTTGGTTGAGAACCTTGTTGTTTAATTATAGTATAGTTTTTTTTAGTTTGTTTGATGGGTTGAATAAAGTAGGCGGTTAAAATGATTACGTCATATGAAGATCTTCCAAATATTGAGTTACCAGTTGATCAAGAGATTAAGATTAGTGATGGCACTTTAAGAGAGGGTGCTCAGATGCCCGGTGTTGTCATTAAAAGTGAGGATAAGCTTCAGATATATAAGTATTTGCATCAGATTGGGGTTGAGAAGGTTGAGAACTTCCTTTATAGTGATAGGGATCGGGAGGTTACTCGAGAGATGCTTGATTTGGGTTATGATAAGCCTGAGGTGACCGGTTGGATTAGGGCTTCTAAAAGTGATATAGAGCTTGTTACGAGTATGGGTGGTATTGAGGAGACGGGTATTCTTACCTCTGTGTCTGATTGTCATTTATTCGATAAAATTGGTTTTGAGAGTCGGGAGGAAGCTAAAGAGAGTTATCTTGATGTTGTGCAGGAAGTGGTGGATCATGGTATAACTCCTAGATGCCATGTTGAGGATGTAACGAGAGCTGAGATTGAGGATTTTGTCTATCCTTTTATTGAAGAGATTATTGAGATAGATTCGGATGCTGTGATTAGAATCTGTGATACAGTTAATTATGGGATTCCTTTTGAAGGAGATTTACCTTATTCTATTCCCCGGTTGGTTAGAGATATAAAAGACCTTGGTGTTGAGGACATCGAGCTTCATATTCACGACGATTATGGGCTTGGAGTAGCAAATGTACTCTCAGGGTTTTGGAATGGAGCAAACTGGGGTAATATGACTGTTATGGGGCTTGGTGAAAGGGCAGGAGTCGCCGAGCTGGAGAAGGTATTACTGTTCCTAACCGATAGGCTTGGAGTGGACAAATACGACCTAACAGTACTCAAAGATCTAGCGAACTATCTAGAAGAAAACGCTAACTACCACGTACCATACAATAAAGCAGTTGTTGGAGACAATGTGTTTGCACATGAAAGCGGTATACACACAGATGGGGTTATTAAAAATCCATTCACATACGAACCATATCCACCAGAAATGGTCGGAGCACGAAGAAAATTTATGATTGGGGATTCATCAGGCCGTGAGGTAATAGCTAAAAAAACTAACGATATACTGGAGAGAAACGATATTGATCTGACTGTTGATAAAAAAGATAAAAGAATCAAGGAGATGTATAATGAAATTCAACAGTTGTATGAAGAAAATAAGAGAAGCTCCTGCATACTTGACAAGGAATTCAAAGAGATTTTAGATAAACATTTCGATAAGGAGGTTTAAGTTTGGGAACAATTGTAGAAAACATTTTTTCTGAAAAATTTGGTGAAACAGCTAGAGCTGGAGATGTAGTGCTTGTAGATGTTGATTTGGCGATGGCTCAAGATGGTACAGCACCACTAGCGATAAATGCTTTTAAACAGATGGATATGGATATAGCGCATCCGGAGAGGCTTGCATTAATTATAGATCACATTGCGCCCAGTAAAAGCGAAGGCGCTTCAGAGCTTCATATAATGATGAGGGAGTTTGCTAGGGAGCATGGGATTAAGTTGTATGATGTTGGTGAAGGTGTTTGCCACCAACTAATGTTGGAGAACCATGTGGAGCCAGGGCAGTTGGTTATAGGAGCCGACAGCCACACCTGCACCTACGGTGCAGTAGGAGCGTTCGCAACAGGAGTAGGATCAACAGACATGGCAGCAGCATTCGCAACAGGAAAACTATGGTTCAAAGTACCACAAACAATCAAAATAAACCTAACAGGACAAACAAAACAAAACGTAAGCGCAAAAGACATAATCCTAAAACTATGCAAAAAAATAGAAGCAGACGGAGCACTCTACAAAGCCCTAGAAATCACAGGACCAACAACAAAAAACCTAACAATCCCATCAAGAGCAACACTAACCAACATGGCAATAGAAATGGGAGCAAAAACAGCAATAATACAACCAGACAAAAAAGCTGAAGAGTTTACTGGTGCTAAGGCTCCTGATTGGGTTATGGCTGATGATGATGCGGAGTATGTTAGGGAGATAGATATTGATGTTTCTTCTTTGGAGCCGCAGATAGCTGTTCCCCACCAGGTCGACAACGTCCACGATATAACAGAGGTTGAGGGCACCAAAATCGATCAGGTTGTTTTGGGGTCTTGTACTAATGGACGTCTTGAAGATTTAGAGGCTGCAACTAGGATTGTTAGTGGTCGTCAGATTGATGATGGTGTTAGGTTCCTTGTTTTCCCTGCTTCTAAATCGGTTTATATGGATGCTATTGATAAGGGAGTTGTTCAGACGCTTGTTGATGCTGGTGCTACTGTTTGTAATCCTGGGTGTGGTCCTTGTCCTGGTACTCATATGGGGATTCTTGCTCCTGGTGAGAAGGCTCTTGCAACCACTAACAGGAATTTCAAAGGTAGGATGGGTAGTACTGAAGCGGAAGTATATCTTGGTTCTCCCGAGACAGCAGCATACACTGCTTTAAACGGTGTGATAACTACGGAGGATGATTAAACATGAATTTTGAAGGAACAGCACGTACTTATGGGGATGATGTAGATACTGATGCTATTATTCCTGGTAAATACAAGTTCGATACGTTGGATATGAACAAACTTGCTAGACATGCTATGGAGGGTATTGACCCTGATTTCTATAACCGAATAGATGAAGGCGATATAATTGTTGCTGGTGAGAATTTTGGTTGTGGAAGCAGTCGTGAACAGGCACCTTTGGTGATTAAACACGCAGGCATCTCTTGTGTTGTAGCAGAGTCGTTCGCCAGAATCTTCTTTAGAAACGCAATAAACGTTGGACTACCTATAATACAGATACCAGGGATTTCAAGCAAGGTCGATGAAGGCGATGAACTCAAAGTAGACGTTGAAAACGGTGTTTTAGAAAACCTCACCAAAAACGAGAGTTACGAGGGAGAAGAAATATCTGATTTCATGTTAATCGTTCTTGGAGAAGGTGGGCTTCCAAACTACATTAAAAATAGAGGTGACTTTGTATGGCCCACAAAGTAACATTAATACCTGGAGACGGAATCGGTCCAGAAGTTATAGAAGCTACAAAAACCGTTATAGACGCGACCGGTGTAAACATAAAATACGATGTCATTGAAGCTGGAGCAGGAGTAATGGAGGAAAAAGGAACTCCACTACCAAATGAAGTAATCGAATCGATAGAGAAAAACAAAGTAGGTTTAAAAGGACCCATCACAACTCCAGTTGGATCTGGATTCAGAAGCGTGAACGTCGCTATCAGACAGAAACTAAAGCTGTTCGCAAACGTCCGGCCAACCAAAAACCTACCTGGAATAGGCGTAAAAGACTCTGATATAATAACCGTCCGAGAAAACACAGAAGGCCTATACAGCGGTGTCGAACACTACTGCGACGAAGATAAAACCGTAGCCGAATCCCACTGCATAATCTCGAAAAAAGCAAGCGAAAGAATAGCTAGATTCGCATTCGAATACGCAGAAAAAGAAGGAAGACAAAAAGTAACAGCAGTACACAAAGCAAACATACTGAAAACAACAAACGGCCTCTTCCTAAAAACAGCAGAAGAAGTAGCAAAAGAATATCCAAACATCGAATTCGAAGACCGAATCGTAGACAACATGGCCATGCAGCTGGTTCAAAAACCAGAGCTATACGACGTAATAGTCACAACAAACCTATTCGGAGACATACTATCAGACCTATGCGCAGGACTGGTTGGAGGATTAGGCGTAGCTCCAGGCGGAAACTTTGGTCATGACAAAGCAGTTTTCGAACCGATACACGGAAGCGCTCCAAAATACGCAGGACAAAACAAAGTCAACCCAACCGCACAAATTCTAACAGGAACAATGATGCTCAAACACCTCAACGAAAACGAAGCCGCAGAAAAAATATACAACGCAGTAGCCAAAGCAATACAAGAAGGCGAAAAACTAACATACGACCTTGGAGGAAACGCTGGAACACAAGAATACGCAGAATACGTAGCATCAAAAATCTAACAAAAAACATCAACAAGCAAAAACAAACCTAAAAACACAAAACAGCCGTGAAAAACATTTCACGGCAAAAACCTATGTTTTTTTATTTCAACTTTCCTTTTAACACATTTTTTTTAACCAATAGATATGTGAACTACCCACTACCATACCTCGGTTATGCCTTGGTGTGGAAGGGGTTTCCTGTTTCGATGACGTAACTTGCAGATACATTACAGAACTGAATCTGGTGTTTGTTGTCTGTAGAGGTTGCAGTCTCCGCAGGCGTAACTTCGGTAAGTCCCTTACCTAAAATATTCTGTGCTGCGTTGTAGTCTCTATCCGTTGTGTACCCGCAGCTTGGGCAACTATGTTCTCTCTGCCATAGTTTTTTTTCGGTTTTGACTCCGCACTGAGAACATTCTTTACTGGTATCTTTCGGGTCTAACTTCTTCAACAACTTTTTTTATTGGTTCGGGTGATTCATCCCCAACCTAACACCACCTTCGTTCCGTGAGGAAGGGGACTTCTCACCCCAAATAAGTTAAATTAATAGAAATCTTACAATCTAATTCTGATTTAAGGTTTAAAAGGAGATTTAAGGTTTTATCGATATCAACTGTCATATTTTTTTTAATCTATATCAATGGTGTAGTCGTTTATTCCTGGACCAATTTTGATATCACAATCATCGTTATCTGATATATTATTTTCTATTATGTCAATGTTTGTTGTGTTTTCATATTGTTGGCCGGTTAGGTTGCTTGTTATGTGTATTCCATGTTGTTTGTTATCTGTAATTTCATTGTTGTTTATATCTACGTTATGGGATAGGTATACAACTAACCCATCTCCATATCCTCTATTTTCTTCGTCGTTTGGTGTTGTGTTGGTTACTGTGTTATGAGATATGTTGGAGTTATAGTCGTAGTACAATGGTTTGTCATTGCCTCGTTCGTGATTTACTTTATAGATTAGGATTCCGTTTCCTTCATTATCTGATACTTGGTTGTTTTTTACTGTTGCTGTTATTGTGTTGTTACCGTCTGGACCGCCGTATATGATTATTCCGCCTGCTCGTTCACTATCGAAGTTGTTGTTTGATAGGTTGTTGTCGTTGATGGTTATGTTTCCTTGGCCTGGTGCTGAACTTCCAGCGTGGAAAATTCCTCTTTCTTCGTTGTTGTGTATTTCATTGTTTTTTATCTCACCGTATGCATAGAATGTGATCCCATCTCCATCGTTGTTGCTGGAGTTTGAGTTTACTATTTGGGCGTTTGTTGTTTCTGTTACTCTGATTCCGTCGTTTTCGTTGTTATTGGTTTTTATGTTGTCTATTTTGATTCCATCGGATTTTTCTGCGTGTATACCTCTATCTTGGGAGTTGGTTATTTCGAGGTTTTTAAGTGTTATATCATGTTTTTCGTTGATTTTTAACACATGGTTGTCGTTTTCTGGTTCGATGACTGGTTTATCGTTTTGGTCTGTTCCTTTCAAGGTTATTTCGGATTTTGTGATTTCTATGTTTTCTTTGTAAATACCTGGTTCTATCTCTATTGTATCGCCTTTT
The DNA here is from genome assembly GCF_002153915.1 of Methanonatronarchaeum thermophilum. Taxonomy (NCBI): domain Archaea; kingdom Methanobacteriati; phylum Methanobacteriota; class Methanonatronarchaeia; order Methanonatronarchaeales; family Methanonatronarchaeaceae; genus Methanonatronarchaeum; species Methanonatronarchaeum thermophilum. The sequence goes on along the minus strand of NZ_MRZU01000003.1, from coordinate 6,336 downwards.
TCGGCTTGGTTTACTGCGTCTTGTATTTTTTGATAGCTGTTGTCTTGCTCTATGTTGTGTATTGGTTTTTCTGTTTCGGTTGGTTGTTGAGTTGGCGTGGTTTCTATTGTTTTTACTGTTGTAGAGTGTTCTTGGTCTCCAACTGAAACCGTTATTTCTTCTGTATTTTCATTCGGTTTTAGTTCTATTCTGTCTCCGGGCTTTATCTCTGTTGGTAGTTGGATTGCTTCTGCTCCATGTATTATTAATTCATCCGATTTTATTGTGTCTCCACCGGTATGCACGATTGTTATTTTATCGTCGGTTTGTTGGGCTTCCATGACTACTTGTTTTGGTTCTGTTTGTACTTCATTGGGCACCACTGAGGCAAAACTCCAGAAAACGGCTGCTATGATTACAGTGATTAAAACAAGAAGTATTATCCCTACTACAGGAGCGATGCCACGGTTTTTTAAAAACATTTTGTTAGCTGATGGATATGTTTGTAACTTGGTTTAGTTTTTATTTTTTGTGTATTAAGTTTTTCTATTGTCTTAATAAGCTAACCCACGACTAAAGCCGTGGGCTTCCGCGCTGTATCTCTGTGTGACATCCCCCTCTCCCTGAAGGAAGAGGTCTTAGCCCTGATTAGGGATAAAAAAATTGGTTTGGAGCCCTTTAGATGGGGGCTCCGGTTATTGCTAGTGTGTAGTAGGCGTATATGCCGGTTATTATTGCTATGGCCATGGTTGACCATGCTGTTATTTTTTTTATTTTGAGTTCGAGCGCCATGTATAGGAAGAATATGAACCATAGGTATGCCCATGTTTGCCATATTATTCCCAGGATTTCTAGATTGTCTATTGTGTATGTGTATATCCCGGTTGGGATGGCTGTTATTGCTACGAATAGGCAGTACCATCCTAGGGCTCTCATGTCTGTCCATTCGTACCAGAATACTATGAAGAGCCATAGGTATGTGAATGAGAATAGTAGTGTTTGGGCTGCTGGGAATGTTGATTCTAGGATGAATGCTAGGTAGATGGCGTTTAGGAAGGTTAAGCTTCCTGTGAATAGGTTTAGGATTGCTGTGTCTCGTGGTGAAGCGTAATCTAGGATGTATAGTGCGTTTACAAATAGGACTGCTCCTACGTATAGTAGTCCTAATCCCAGTATGTTTGGATCTGTCATAAGGTTTCTCTGTTTTTATTTTATATGTTTAGGGATTTCTTTTCGGAGCTTGGATAGATTTTAATCTCTTCTTATTCCTTTTATTGGGCATTCATCGGTTCCTGGGGTTTTTCTTGTTACTTTTTGTATTTGTTCACGGGTTTTATCTGGGTCTTTGGCCCAGTCTTTGTAGAAGTCGTATGGACATTCTTTAAGGCCTTCTTCTTCACCATCTGCGAGTTCTGCTGTGTATCCTCTGTGAAGTAGTTTGTATAGATGGTTTTGGCTTTGCCAGTTTTTACGGGCATCTCTTATTGCTTGGACTGATAGTTCTGCGTATTGGTTTTCGTTTTCATTTGTTCCGGTCTCTCCTAGTATTCGGCCGTCAAACCCTATTAGGGCTGAGTGTCCGAAGAATGAGTAGACACCATCATGTCCCGCCATGTTTGCTACAGCTACATAGGTTGTGTTTTGCCATGCTGCGGCTCTTGCATTGATTCTTTGTTGTTCTTTTGATGGATACATGTATCCTTGGCATCTTACTATTAGTTCAGCGCCTTTGTAAGCGCAGTCTCTCCATATCTCTGGGTAGTTTCCGTCGTCACATATTATCAGGCTTATTTTAAGGCCTTTCGGACCTTCTGATACATATGTTTTGTTCGCTGCTGTCCAGCCTTCGATTGGGCACCATGGCATTATTTTGCGGTATTTCTGTACGATTTCTCCCTCGTTATCTATTAGAATGAGGGTGTTGTATGGTCTTTTTTCGGGATGATCTTCATGTCTTTCTCCTGTGATTGAGAAAACTCCCCATACATCATTTTCTACACAAGCATCTGCTAAGATCTCTGTTTCTGGTCCTGGTATTGTTGTTGAGTAGTTCATCATTTCTTTTTCGTTGTATAGTATTCCTTGTGTGCTGTATTCTGGGAATATTATTAGGTCCATCCCTGGGTGTCCAGTTTTCATTCCAGAGATGTAGTCGGCGATGTTGTGGCAGTTTTTAATTATTTTTTGTTTTCCGTCCTCCCCGAGTTTTGGGTATGTTGGGAGAGGGGGGTAGTTAACTACTCCTACTCCTACTGTGTCTTCGGAGCAGGAGATATCGCCATGTCTCATTTTTTACACCTTAATTTATAATCAAAAACTATGATATTTAAATTTAACTAAATTACATATACTATACCTAATTACTTATAATATTTTTAATTGATTTATTTAACTTAATGGGAAACGGGGTTGGATAAAGTCGTTCAAAAAAATGAATAAAGAAAAAAATGTTAAAAAATGGGAGTGGGTTTTGGGTTTTAGATTGCTTTTTCGACTGTCATGTCGATCATTTTTTCGACTTTTTTGGTTAGGTCTGGTGGGAGTCCTTTTATGTCGATTGTCATGAAGCCTTTTATTATTAGTGATACTGCTTCTTCTTCTGTTAGTCCTCGGGACATTAGGTAGTTTAGTTGTTCTTCTTTGATTTTTCCTACAGCTGCTTCGTGTGATAGGTCTAGGTTTGATTTTTTGGCTTCGAGTTCTGGGATTGTGAGTAGGTTTGATTGGTCTGATAGTATTATTCCTTTGCATTCGAGGTGGCCTTGTATGTCTTCTTCTTCACCTACTAATCTACCTCTTACTGTTACGTTGGATTTGTCTCTGGATATGCTTCTGGAGATCATGTCGCTTTTGCTTCCTTTTCCCCGTAAGACTGTTTGTGATCCAAGGTCCATGTTGGAGTTTTCTTTGGCGTAAACTACTGTTTGGAATGATGCTTTTGAGTTTTTGCCGTTGCAGTATGCTGTTGGATAACTTTGTATTGATTTAACTGGGCTGACGAGTACGTAGTTGTTTATGAATGTTGCGTTGTCTTTTAGTTTGACTGCTGTTCTTGGTCTTACGTGGTGGTTTTCCCCCCAGTTGTGTATCATTGTGAATGTTAGTTTTGCGTCTTTTTCTAGATAGAACTCTGAGACTCCTAGGTGTAGTCCTTCTTTGGTGCCTTTTGTTTTACTACATCCGGTTATTACGTGTAGTTCGGCTCCTTCTTCAACTATTATTATGTTGTGTACGTTTTGGGTTGCTTTTTCGTCTTCTTGAAGTAGGCATGTCTGTGTTGGAACTTCTTTTTTCACGCCTTTCGGGACACGTATGAAGTATCCTCCGGTCATTTCTTTTTCGACTCTTGCTGAATATTTGTCGTTTATTTTGACTGCATTCCAATAGTAATCTGTTAGGTCGTGTTTTTTTAGTGCTTGGTCTATTGAGAGTACTTCGATGTCATCGTACATTTTTTGGTATACTATGTCTCCATCTACTTGGACATAGGAACCGGATGTTTGATCTAGGTCGATTCCTACTGAACTTAAGTCATTTCCAAACTCTTTTTTAACGTTTTCGATGCTGTATTCGTTTTTTCGTTTATGTTTGGGTAGTTGGAACTTACTTAGGTCTATATCGGGGCCGTACTTGGCTGGAACATCTCTGTATTCTTCAGCTCTATCCTTAATCCTTAACTCTGTTCTATCCGATAACATTTTGCACAGTTCTCGTATCCATTTTCTATTATTTCTTCAAGTATCTCTCTTGGTTTACCGGAACACATAATCGCTCCATTGTAAAGTACATGTGCTCTATCCACTTCTACAAGGTCTAGTATGCTTCCATGGTGAGTTATTATTAACCCTGAACGTCTACGGTCACTTGGTTTTTTCTTTTTATCAAGCATTTCATTTATTATTTTACCTAACAACTCAACGTTTTCTACATCGACACCACTGTCGGGTTCATCGAAAAGAATTAAATCTGGGTTTTGGGAATATACCTGCAGGACTTCAGACCTTTTTACCTCCCCGCCGGAAAAACCAACGTTAACCTCTCGATTCATGTGTTGTTCTAAATTTAGTTTCTCAACCATATCGTCGACTTCACTTCCAGATTCCTTAGAAATCAAATCTACTAGATCTTGTAGTTTCAATCCAGCGATCGGTGGTGGGTTCTGGTATTCAAGGGCTAAACCGAGTTCGACCCTTTCATTAACAGGTAAATCTGTTATATCCTTACCTTTAAACTTTATCGAGCCAGACAACACCCTATATCCAGGTAACCCCAACACAGTTTTAAGCAAGGTAGATTTACCACTACCATTGGGTCCAAAAAGAACATGAACCTCTCCCATACCTATATGCAAATCTAAGTTCTCTAAAATAACCTCACCATCAACGGAAACCGTCAAACTATCTATCTCAAGCATAATGATACACCAAAAACAACCCTCAATATACTAGATGCTATCCAAACTAAATAGATTTATCGGGAAAAAGAATATAAAATGCTATAAAAAACAATAACCAGTTGATTCACTACCAAATAGGTGTTGTTAGACTAGTTTTTTTCGAAAGTTATTAGTAGTTTTACTTATAGATTTGTGTTCGGTATGAAGGGTTTTATAGACGACATCATTGAAGAAAATTTTGGTAATATAGAGTTTGATAGGTCGTTCGAGTTCGAGTTGCCCAGAAAAAAAGAGATAAGTTTTAATGTTAGAATTCCGTTCTGCAGCAATCAATGCGATTATTGTCTTTATGGAGACAGTAGAGTCAATCCAGAAACACTAGACAGTTTTATAGACTCGGTTATTAAAGAGATAGATCTCTATATGGAGGGGTTGGGTAACCCAGAGATAAATACATTATACTTCATAGCTGGAACGCCAACCCAAATCCCAGAAAAACTAGGTGAGATAATAAAATATCTAGAAGAAGAATATGGTTTTTCTGGAGAGGTTTTAACAGAAGCACATCCCAACGACCTAGACAACGAATCACTTAAATATCTAAACGAAATCGGTATAGATAAACTTAAGATAGGGGTTCAATCTTTCGAAAACCATGTTCTAGAGCATATCGGCCGGGACCATGACCGAGACATTGCTGTGGAAGCGGTTGAAAAAACGCTTGAACACGATTTCAACCATGTAAACATTGATTTAATGTTCGGATTACCCAGCCAAACAGTCGATGACATGGTTAACACATTGGAGACAGCAATAGAACTCGATATACCGAGCGTCACAACATTTCCCTTAATGTTGTTACCGAGGTCACAGCTCTACAGCAAAGTAAGTACTGGTGAAGAAGAAATACCAGAAAACGAAACAGAGCTCTATAAAGCTATACGAGACAAACTAACCGACAATGGCTATGAAATGATAACGATATGGAGTTTTTCAAAACAACCCGAAGAATACCGAGGCGAGTACATGCATTCAAACGACTTCATAGGAATCGGACCTGGAAACTGGAGCTACCTCAACAACTCATTCTACCTAAACACATCAAACCTAAAAGACTACAACAAAGCAACTGCAGAAGGCCTACCGATATCTGTCGGAACCCAGTTCGATGGAAAAGACCAAAGAAAACTCTGGTTCATAAGAAACCTATATTTCACAGAAATCACAGAAGAAAAATACCAAGAAACTTTCGGAAAACCAATGGAAAAAGACATCAAAGAACTAATTGAACTTCTGCACACACTTGAATTGATACAGCCAACAAACAACGGCTACAAACTAACAGAACAAGGACTAGACCTTGCTAGCAAAAGCACTAAAAAAATCGTTATGACTCTACTAAATAAATTCCAAGAAAACCATTTAGTCGGAGCAACCCCCCGACCCATATAATTTTTTTAAGGAAATTTTAAATGATGAGAATTACAAAGGATATATTGTATGAGGAAATACGTATTTAATGACGATCTCCAGAGAAAAGGGATTTCCCGGAGTATGATGGAGTCCAAACACGAAAACCTAAAATGTCCGGAATGCGCTAATGTATTCAACCTATTCTATTCAAGAGCCTTCGCATGCCAAGGCTGTCCACACGCAATCGATGGATGCGAATTCGTAAGATGCCCACACTGCGACACAGAATTCCTACTAGAAAAATATAGAAACAAAAGAGAATCCAAAGCACTATCAAACTACATGAGCTCAGTTGTAAACCAATACCTACAAGACTTCGGAGACAGCGCAAAAAGATAAAAACCGATTATGAAAATTCCAAAAAAACTGGATTCAAGTAGAGTGTGATACAGCACATCCATCCAGGCCTACAACAAAAAACTGTTCCATTCCTCTTTCCTCTACCGATATGCATATGGTATTGGTTGGGAAGGGGTTTTCACCTGGAT